>CACXXY010000009.1 GCA_902771655.1 uncultured Bacteroidota bacterium
AAACATGGATACCGTAACACTACTGCCTTACGATCGGATTTACAAGAATTTCATCGATGAAAAATACTTGCATGGCTATGACGAGTATTATTTCAGAAACCAGCAGGTAAAGCGTCCGGAGAAGGGTTGGCGTCATCTTCGTTCCGATGAGGTGGAACGCTTGGTGAAAAACAGCAATACTGCTACTAACTGGGATGATATCTGGGTAAGCGAGGAATTCGACACCAACATGATCCGTAACAACCGCTTTTTCGGCTTGGTGCGTATCGGACGTGTGGCCTGCGAGATTCTGCAATACCACGATTTGCGTGTGCCGGTGGGCATTACCGACAGCAGCATCATATCTTGCGATATCGGCGACAATGTGGCCATCCACGATGTGCATTATATGGCTAACTACATTATCGGCGACAGAACCATCCTGTTCAATGTGCATGAATTGTCCGCCACCGACCACTCCAAATTCGGTAATGGTATAGTGAAAGAGGGCGAGCCTGAAAGTGTTAGGATCTGGTTGGAGGTGATGAACGAGGCGGGTGGTCGCCAGGTTATGCCCTTCGATGGTATGATCACAGCAGATGCATACCTGTGGGCAAAATATCAGGATGATGCCGACTTGCAACGTCGTTTGGGAGAGATTACGCAGAAGACCTTTGACAACCGTCGCGGCTATTATGGTACTGTCGGCGAGTCGTGTGTCATCAAAAACTCCTGGATTCTGAAGGATGTGAAGATAGGCCCATATTGCTATATCAAGGGTGCCAGCAAACTGAAGAATATCACCATCAATTCGTCGCTGGAAGAACCCAGCCAGATAGGGGAGGGCACCATCTTGGTGAACGGTATTGTGGGCTACGGCTGCCGTATTTTCTATTCTGTGGTGGCGGTGCGTTTTGTGGTGGGCGACAACTGCAACCTGAAGTATGGCGCCCGCGTCATTTATTCAGTCTTAGGTGACAATTCGACCATCTCCTGCTGCGAGGTGTTGAACAACTTGATATTCCCCTCGCATGAGCAGCACCATAACAATTCATTCCTCATTTCGTCATGTGTGATGGGACAGAGCAATTTGGCAGCCGGGGCCACCATCGGTTCTAACCACAACAGTCGCGCCACCGACGGGGAAATCAATGCCAAACGTGGTTTCTGGCCAGGCTTGTGCTCCTCCGTCAAACATTCATCCACTTTCGCTTCTTTTACCCTTCTGTCAAAAGCGGATTATAAGCACGAACTGAATATCAAACTGCCTTTCAGCTTGGTGAACAACAATGAGCATACCGATGAGTTGGAGGTGATGCCGGCATTCTGGTGGATGTACAACATGTATGCCATCGCCCGGAATTCTTCCAAATACAAAAATCGTGATAAACGCAAAAGGAAAATACAAAATATTGAATTTGAGACCTTTGCGCCTGATACCATGGAGGAAACCATCCGAGGACGCAAGCTGCTGTCCGAGTGGGCTGGCAAAGCCTACCTTTTGTCGAAGGGTGAGGATTTTTCTACTATGGATACTAAAGCTTTGCGCCGTATAGGCATGGATGTGATGGATAATCATCCTGAGATAGCAAAAAAACTGGAAATTTTCGGCGAGGGTATGGAGAACAGCAAGCGAAAGGTGCGTATCCTCAAGGCCTACGAGGCCTACCATGCCTACGGTGACATGATTGTGTATTATGCTATGCGCAATGCTATCCGCTATTTGAAGGAACATCCGGAAATGAGTTCCAGAGATTTGGTCGCCTTGGCTTCGGGCTCCCGCAAACGTGAGTGGATAAACTTGGGCGGTCAGCTGGTATGCGGTGAAGATCTCGATCAACTGAAAAAAGATATCTGCTCTGGAGAGCTTGACAGCTGGGTGGCTATCCACCATCGTTATGATGCTCTGTGGGAGAATTATCCCATGGAGAAACTTTTCCATGCCTATCAGTCGCTGGTATTTCTGCACAAGGAAGAAATGGAAGTCATCAGTGATGAGATGTGGCAGCAGTGTTTGGATAAAGTGTGTGAGATACAGCAGTTTATATGTGACCAGGTATATCTTTCGAGAAAGAAAGACTATGACAACCCGTTCAGAAACGCCACTTTCCGCAATGAAGAGGAAAAGAAGGCCGTTGTCGGCACTGCCGAAGACGCCAGCTTTGTGAAACAAATCCGCCAGGAGACGGAGGAGTTCCTTAAGTTAGTAGATGAAATAAGAAAAAGGTGACAGGTGACAGGTCTCAGGTGGCAGAATTAGTGTCTCCTGAAACCTGCAACCTGCAACCTGAAACCTGTAACCTGAAACCTGAAACCTATGAAACTCATCAGTTGGAACGTAAACGGCTTGCGTGCCGTGGCCGGCAAAGGCTTTGCCGAGATTTTCGAAAACCTTGATGCGGACTTCTTCTGTCTGCAAGAGACCAAATTGCAAAAAGGACAGATAGACATGGAATTCCTGGGCTATCGGTCATATTGGAATTATGCCGACAAGAAGGGGTATTCTGGGACGGCTATTTATAGCAAGCACGAGCCTCTTTCGGTGACATACGGCATCGGTATCGACGAACATGACCATGAAGGCCGCGTAATAACTTTGGAAATGCCTGGTTTTTACTTGGTTAACGTTTATGTGCCGAATTCTCAGGATGGTCTCAAACGCTTGGATTACCGTATGCATTGGGAGGAGGATTTCAGGGCTTATTTGTGCCGTCTGGCGAAAACAAAACCCGTGATTGTTTGCGGCGATATGAATGTGGCGCATCAAGAGATTGACTTGAAGAATCCCAGCACCAACCGTAAAAATGCGGGCTTTACCGACGAGGAGCGTGCCTGCATGGACCAGATGCTGGCAGCTGGATTTTGCGACACTTGGCGTCAACTGCATCCTGAGGAGGTCAAGTACTCGTGGTGGTCATACCGCATGAACGCACGCGAAAGGAACGCAGGGTGGCGTATCGACTATTTCTTGGTGTCCGCACCGTTTATGAGCAAGGTTGTTTCCGCTGATATCCACAACGAGATTTTCGGCTCCGACCATTGTCCCGTTGAGTTGGTTATCGAATAAGGAAGAAACTCCCGGTGTCACCTTTGGGTTGGCTTTGACCTTTATCCCGTTAAATTAGTTATCGAATAAAATCAATAAATCAAATATCTATCATTATGAAAATTACAGTTGCCGGAACCGGCTATGTGGGTTTGTCCATCGCTACTTTGTTATCACGCTTTCATCAGGTGGAAGCCATTGACATCGTTCCTGAGAAGGTGGACATGATCAACCAACGGAAATCCCCCATCCAAGATGAGTATATTGAGCGTTTCTTTGCGGAAGATATGGCTTTGCGTCAGGGACAGAAAAAAGAGGATTTTATCCTTACTGAACCATTACAGCTGCATGCCACTATCGATGCTGCCGCCGCTTATCAGGATGCCGATTTCGTGGTGATTGCCGCTCCTACCAATTACGACAGCGTGAGGAATTTCTTCGACACCTCTGCTGTGGAAAGTGTCATAGAGACTGTTCTACAATACAATCGCGACGCTGTGATGGTCATCAAATCGACTATTCCAGTAGGTTACACGGAATCTGTGAGAGAAAAGTTCGCGGCAAAACATCCTGAACTGGGTGGAAAACCGAATATTATTTTCGCTCCGGAATTTCTGCGAGAAAGTAAGGCTTTGTTTGACAATCTATACCCTTCACGTATAATTGCCGGTTATGATGCTTCCAACAAACGCTTGGAAGATGCAGCTCATACCTTTGCCAATTTGATACGCGAAGGTGCTATGGATCAGCAAGTTCCTGTTTTGTTTATGGGTTCCACGGAAGCAGAGGCAGTGAAACTTTTTGCCAACACCTATCTGGCTCTGCGTGTCAGCTATTTCAATGAGTTGGATACATACGCTGAGATTAAAGGCCTTAATACACAGCATATTATAGAGGGTGTTTGCTTGGATCCGCGTATTGGCAGCCATTACAATAATCCTTCATTCGGTTATGGCGGCTATTGCTTGCCCAAAGATACCAAACAGTTGCTGGCAAACTATGATGATGTCCCGGAAGAGCTTATTAGGGCTATCGTGGAGTCTAACCGCACCCGTAAGGACTTTATTGCTGACCAGGTGCTGAAGAAAGCCGGCTATTACGATTATTACAATCGTGGAGATTATAACGCTCAAAGTGAGAAAAAATGTGTGATTGGTGTGTATCGTCTGACCATGAAGAGCAATAGCGACAATTTCCGCCAGAGCAGCATCCAGGGGGTGATGAAACGTGTGAAGGCCAAAGGTGCTGAGGTGATTATTTTTGAGCCGTCTTTGGAAGATGGTTCCACTTTCTTCGGTAGTCGTGTGGTCAATAATCTGGAAGAGTTTAAGAAACTCAGCCAGGCTATTATCGCCAATCGTTATGACACTTGTTTGGAAGATGTGATGGACAAGGTCTATACCCGTGATATTTTCAAAAGGGACTAATGGGAAACCAAAGTAAGATTCTTGAATAACCAAACGGATTTTTAGAGGTACGTACTCGTGCTTTTGGGGAAAAATAAAGGAAACACAACCGCAATGTGGGACACACTTCAACTGAAATATCCGAAAGTCTTTGCCTTGGCTGACAGCTTAAGCTACGTGCTGTTGTTGCTGCTTTCATTCTTGGTGACCTTGCCATATTATCCTTATATGGCTGGCTCTGAGGTGGCTGGAGTTTTGTATGGTACCATAGCAGGGGTGTTTCTGCTATTGTTTATATTCAGTCAGCTGGGTCAGCAGGTGTTTTCGTCCCGCGTGACAAATGTTTGTTGGATATTGCTTGGTGTGGTAGTCCTGAGCGGATTGATAGTATATGCTATCTTTGGAAATGCTGAAATGAAAGCTGAAGTCAGGAGCGTCCTTATTCCTCTGTGCGCATTGATGGTGGGCTGGCAGTTGAAGATGGATGAAAACAGACTGACAGGCTTGATTTTGGTGTTCACCATGGGAATTATTGTGGTGGGTGTATCGCTCATTTTCTTGCAAGGGAGCGGCTTCAGCATCTCGGAAACCTATTTTTCAGATCAGAAAAACGCTGTGGGACCGTTGATGGCGACAGCGGCTGTCTTAAATGCTGGCATGGCTCTTGGCGCTTCGGGAAAAAGAAAAGTTTTTCTGATGATTTTAGGCTTGTCATTAGCTGTCTTCTGCGTGCTGATGATTCTCACCATCAGGGCCAGAGCGGCATTGCTGGCGGCAACGCTGGTTATAGCGTTGATGCTCTTCCAGCGATATAAAAACAAGTATTTGCTCTTGTCCTTCTGGGGAGCGATACTTCTTGTGGTGGCAGTGTTTTTGCTGCTGCCGCATTCCATCAAACAGTATGTCTATCAGAGTCTGTTTGCAGGTTTCTCCGGTGATATCACTTCCGGCAGAATGGCACGTAATCAGCAGGCTTTGCAAGTGTTGGCGGAAAATCCTATGTTTGGACAGCTGCTCAATGCGCGTGGAGTGGGCATAGTACATAATTACCCGCTGTTTCAAGTGCTGAATTTCGGCTTGTTGATGGCCGCTCCGCTGTTGGCATTGTACTTTTATCTGCTCTTTGTGGATATAAAGGCTATTGCCACCAAAGGTATCAGTGCCATGCGGTATGTGGGTCTTTATGCACTGCTGGCAGTTTTTGTGGTATCCATGTTTGAATACTCTTTCCCATACGGACCGGGCACGACAACAGTAATGAATTTCATCTTCTTCGGCATCGCCTTGCAAAATAAAAAACTATAATGACAAACTTGAAATTAAAACTTAAACAACAAACACAAGCAGTGGTAAAGCTTCTCTTTGGCGTGAAAACCAAAGAGAAAATCACGTATTTTCATCATACCAAACAATGGCCGAATCTCAATGAACCAAAGACTTGGGGAGAAAAGTTGCTATGGCTGAACCATCATTGGCAGCCGGAAGTGAAAAGTATATGCGCCGATAAGTATGGTGTGCGTGAGTATATCGAACAAAAAGGTTTGGGAAATATCCTAATCCAACTTCTGGGCGTCTGGGATGATGCTCGTGATATTGATTTTGATACACTTCCGGATAAGTTTGTGCTGAAATGCAATCATGGTTGCGCCATGAATATTTTGGTGACGGACAAAGCAAAACTGGATAAACAAGAGGCTGTGAATCAGCTGAATGAATGGCTGAAAGTGGATTTGGGCAAGGCTTCCGGGGAATATCATTATTCGAAAATACGACCCCGTGTTATCGCGGAGGCTTTCCTGCCTGTGGAAAAGGAAACCGATGTGGTGGATTTCAAAATCCATTGCTTCAATGGTCAGCCAAAGTTCATCGGCGTGTGTTATGACCGTGATCCGATAACACATGCTTCAAAAGGACTGATATATTCTCCTCAGTGGGAAAGGATGCTGATTTTGCAAGGGGATGACCCCGCATGTTCATATCCGAAGCCCGAACGCTTGGAGGATATGTTGGAAATGGCCAAGAAGTTATCTGCGGATTTTCCTTACGTCAGAGTGGATTTATACGCTATCCAGGACCAGGTTTTCTTTGGAGAACTTACCTTTAGCCCTGATGGCAATATCCCTGAACGGGAATATACAAAAGAAGCTTGCGCACTCATCGGCAATTGGCTTGATTTATCAGAAATAAAATTGTAAATTGCAATAAATTAGTTGTTTATGAAAAAACAGTTGGTGGTTTGTGGAGGTGGTAGCAGTGCACATACCTTGATACCTATGTTGGCGGATTCATCGTTTGATGTGTCCATATACACCTCAAAACCAGACAAATGGAGTGATAATATTGAATTGGAATACCATGACCCTTCAGGCAAGGTGTTAGGTAGGTTTTCCGGTCCGTTGAAAAAAGCGTCGGATAAGCCGGAAGAGCTTATTCCACGGGCGGATTATATCGTTTTCTGTATGCCGGTGCATCAGTACAGGGCATGTCTGCATCAAATAGCTCCGTTTATTGACAAGGAAAAGAAAGTGTTTGTGGGCACGATGTATGGACAGGCAGGATTCAACTGGATGGTGGATGAGGTGAAAAATATGTTCGGATTGAAAAAAATGGTCAGTTTTGCTTTTGGTTTGCTGCCTTGGATTTGCCGTATTATTGAATATGGGCATATAGGTGTCACATACGGTCCCAAAGCATGCAATTATGCGGCCTGCTATCCGAAATCTGAATTCCAACAGCTTGATGAGGAGTTTTTTAATCAGATTTGTTATCGCTGGTTTGGCAAGGGCAAAACCGAACAGAGTGACAATTTCTTGTCCCTGACCCTGTCTGTGGATAACCAGATAATCCATACATCAAGATGTTTCGGCTTGAATCAGGTTTATGGCCAAACATGGCAGCGGAAAGAGGATGTGCCCATGTTCTATAGGGATTACGACGATGTCTCTGCCAAATTGCTGGCTGATCTTGATGCGGATTACTCTAAAATCAGAGAGAAAATCAAAGCAATGTATCCGACAGAGAATTTTAAACACATGTTGGATTATCTGGCCTTGGAGCGTTTCTCTTACCAGTCGCATAATACGGATGTGAAGGAGTCGTTTGTGACCTCGCAAACGCTGGTGTCCATTGCCACCCCTGTGGTTCAGAATGCGCAAGGCTTGTGGGAAATAGACAGGAACCACCGTTTTTTCCTGGATGACATATATTACGGCAATTGTATCGCCAAATGGATGGCGGAGCAGTTGTCGATAGAGGTGCCTACCATTGATGCGATTCTGCACTGGGCCCAGCAAGTGCGTCAAGAGGAAATTATAGATGAAAATAACAGACTGAAATTGGAAAGTCCTGACCTGTCGGCTCCGCTGAAGTCAGGCATCCCCTGTTATTATGGTTATAAAACCATCGATGAAATTGTGGATTGATTCAGTCCTGTCGTATTTCAAAAAAAAGATGTTAATCAGTTGGTGTAGAGAAGTTTAATGGAATAGCTCTACGTATAAATAAGCAGTTGTTATGCAAGCGGCTAACAGGGTTGTAGTCAATACCGTCATTCAATATACTCGCTTGGTGGTGAGTGCGCTCATCGGTCTGGTCTCGGTCAGACTGATATTAGGCGCGTTGGGTGAGGACGATTATGGCTTGTATGATGTGGTTGCCGGCGTGATTGGCCTCTTGGGTTTTGTCAGCTCTTCGTTGGGCATGACCTCCACCCGCTTTTTGTCCATCAGTTTGGGCAAAAATGACGATGAGGGTACCCGGAAGGCATTCAACTCCTGTTTCTGGACACACGTTCTCATGGCGGCGGGTTTGGTGCTAGTTCTTGAAATAGTGTCATTGTTTGTTTTTGACGGTTATCTGAAAATTGCGCCCGATAGAATCCCAACAGCCAAATGGATATACCAGTGCATGTTGGTGTCTCTGTTTCTGAGTATTACGGTCACACCCTTTGTGTCAATGCAGATCTCACACGAGAATTTTATCTATGTGTCGCTGGTGTATATTCTGGATGCATTGTGTAAATTGGGAATAGCCATCATTATTACCCAGTATAATCAGGATAAGCTTTTGTTATATGGAATCCTGATGATGTTAATCACCTTGCTGAATGTGTTGTGTTTTGTGGTTTATTCCCTTGTATGTTACCGTAAACAAATAAGTATCAAGATTATACCGATGAAGGAATTGAAGAGTGTGTCGGGTTTTGCCGGTTGGACCATGCTGGATTCGTTGGGTGCCACCCTGTCGAGACAGGGCTATTCGGTACTCTTGAACCGTTTTTTCGGCACAAGCGTGAATGCGGTGTTTGCGCTGGCCCGACAGGTTGAAACCCCTGTGTATGTCATTTCTTCATCGATTATCGAAAGCATGAAACCGCAGATCATGAAGAGTTATGGCATGGGAGACGCGAAGAAGATGATGCGCCTGTCGCTGACGGCCGGCAAGTTCGGCTTCGCCATGATGTCGCTGCTGACAGTGCCGCTGCTGATTATGATGCCGGAGGTGTTGGATCTTTGGCTGGTAGAGTATCCGGAAGGAACGGTTTTGTTCTCCCGCTTGCTGTTGATTGCCTGTATGGCTAATCAATTGACTATGGGCTTGTTCTATGCCAATCAGGCTATTGGCGACATCAAATGGTTCTCGATTGTTGTCTCCACACTTCGTATGTTGTCTTTGCCGATATCATGGATTTTCCTGAAGTTAGGCTACCCGGCTTACGTGGCTATCGTGGTCTTTGTGGTGTGCGAGTCGTTGGGCGCTTTCAGCCGGGTGATTATTCTGTCGAGGCTGAGTGATGAGCTGAATGTGATGGATTTCCTGAAGTCCATCCTTTTGCGTGTTTTGCCCCCGTTTTTGTTGGGCTTGGGTATTTGCTGGGTTCTATATCGTTATGTCAATTCGTTGTGGGGACTGTTGTTAGTGGCGACTGTCACCGTGACAGTATATGCTTTGGCGATGTTTTTCTTCGGTTTGGATGAGGATGAAAGAAAAGCCCTTAAAAATGTTGCCACTTCATTCCTCCAGAAGTTTAAGAGAAGGTCATAAACTGAGTTTTCGCCGTCTATGAAAAATATCCTGTTGCTTACGAATATTTATCCGATGAACGATCCATCGTATGATGGCACACCGGTATGTCACTTTTTTACCCGCGAATGGGTGAAGAGTGGCTATAATGTGAGGGTCGTGCATTTTATGTCTCTCTTTCCACGGCCATATTACTGGGCAGGCAGGATGTTTGGAGATGTGATAGCGGCAAAAACGGGCTGTGTCACTTATTCCCATCCCTCACGACATCCCCAAAACTATGAGGTGGATGGGGTTCCGGTGCTTTATGTGCCGATTGTAAAGTATATTCCGCATCGCAATTTTGCCCCTCGCCGAATTCAGGCTGCCTTTGACTATGTGTGTCAAGAGCTTGAGAAAGAAGGTTTTGTTCCGGATGTGGTGACGGCACATTTCCCCATGCCACAGCTGGAGATGTTATACTTGTTCAAACAGAAATTTCCGTCTGTGAAAACTTGTCTAGTGCTGCACGGCGATGGCTCGCAGATTCCGACTATCTATCAGGATAAATATCAGCAGTATATGGATGCTGTAGAAACATGGGGCTTCCGTTCCTTGGCTTTCAAACAGCAGTTTGAGGCACTTTTTGGGGCTAAACCCCAAGAGTTTTTGTGCTATTCGGGTATTCCTGAGCGTTTTTTGCATCATGAAGAGAGAGCTTTTGCCCAAGGGGTGAGTAAATTCGTTTTTGTGGGCAGTCTGTTCAAGCTGAAAAATGTGGATGTCATGCTAAAAGCCTTGCATCAGGCTTTCCCTGAGGGCGATTTTGAGTTCCATGTGGTCGGGAGTGGGGCAGAGGAAGCCTCCCTGCGCTCCTTGACGGCAGAGTTGGGCATACAGTCCCAGGTGGTTTTCCATGGTCAGGTGAAGCGTGATGAGGCTCAGCAAATCATACAAGCGGCCGATTGCTTTGTCATGGTCAGCTCGCGCGAGGCCTTCGGCTTGGTGTATGTGGAGGCAATGGCAAAGGGCTGTATCACCGTAGCTACAAAAGGGCAGGGGATTGATGGCGTGATTGTAAACGGAGAAAATGGTTTCCTCTGCGAATCGAATAATGTGGAGGCCTTGGCAGCCACGTTAAAACATATACGCTCCTTGTCGTCAGCGCAGCTGCGTGATATTTCACGGAAAGCCGTGGATACAGCCTGCGAATTGACAGATAGCAAGGTGGCCGAGCATTACTTGAATTCTATTAAATAAGCATAATGACTACAATCAATGATGTTAAAATAATCGATCTCCCCAAGATTTTGGACGAGAGGGGCAACCTGTCTTTCGCCGAGCAGTCCAAGCATGTGCCATTTGAAATCAAAAGGACATACTGGCTGTACGATGTGCCTGGCGGAGAGTGCCGTGGAGGACATGCCTACCGCGAAAATCAGGAGTTTATCATTGCCCTGTCAGGCAGTTTCGATGTGGTGATTGACGATGGACGTGAAAAGCGTTCATTCACTTTGAACCGTTCCTATTATGGTTTGTATGTGCCCCAGGGCTTGTGGCGCGAAATGGAAAATTTCTCGACCAACTCCTTGGCTTTGGAATTTGCTTCCATTCATTTTGATGATAATGATTATATCTTTGATTATGAGGAATTTGTAAAATTGAAAAAAGATGGCAGATTATAGCGTTTATGATTGTTCTATCATAGAACTCGACAAGCATCACAGCGAACGAAAGGGCAATTTGTCGGTGGTTGAAAATGGTATTACCTTGCCGTTTGATGTGAAGCGGGTATATTATGTGTATGATGTTCCAGGTGGTGAGTCTCGCGGCTCCCATGCGCATAAAACGCTAAGTCAGCTGATTGTGGCTGCTTCGGGTTCGTTCAGCGTGACGCTGGATGACGGTAAGGTTAGACGTACTTTCTTCCTGAACCGTCCTTATCAGGGTTTGCTCGTGCACCCTGGCTTGTGGCGTGATTTGGAGGATTTCTCTTCCGGAGCAGTCTGCATGGTGCTGGCTTCCGAGGTGTATCAGGAAGAGGATTATATCAGAGAGTATGATGATTTTCTGAAATTCAGAGGTATAGAAAAAAATAGCAATGAATAAAATTGATAAAACAGCCATTATTGGTGACAAGGTACAAATGGGGGATAATAATATTATCCTTCCCTATACTATTATTTACGATGGTGTAAGTATAGGCGATAATAATGTGATAGGTTCCCATTCGGTGATTGGTTGTCCGGCTACAGACACCAAGAAAATCACTCCACATGTGGAGGATGTCTGTGTCTTTATCGGCAACAACAATGTGATTCGCGAGTTCTGTATTGTGGAACGTCCCTGCTATGAGCAAAAGTCTGTGATTCAGAATGATGTGTTCCTGATGCAAGGTGCGCATCTGTCGCACGACAACATTTTGCAAGACCATGTGGTCATCACCAACCAATGCGTGGTGGGCGGTATCGCCAAGATTCTGGAAGGTGCGGACTTGGGTATGGGTTGCACCATCAACCAATATACGGTGGTGGGACAGTATTCCATTGTGGCCACAGGTGCACCTTGTATGAAGAATGTCAAACCTTTCAGCCGTTATATTCCGAATAAACCCTTGTCAGTCAACCGATACGCCTTGGAAAAATACGGCTTTATGAATGAGCTTGAGGAAATCACAGCATACGTGATGGACGATGTGATGCCTGAGACTGAAAAAATCAAGAATATGGTGTTGGAATTTGACCAGTGGGTCGAAAAATATGGACATGAAACATATAAATAGAAGTCACACAAAATTATCGTATAACAAACAGAAGTTTAAGTAAAGATGCGATTCGTCGCGTCAAAAAAAATAAAAAATGATACCTTTTCTTTCATTAAAAGATGTTACTGCTTTGCATGGAGCAGAAATTCAAGAGGCTGTCCGTCGTGTGACAGAGAGTGGCTGGTATTTGCAAGGCGCTGAGAACAAGAATTTTGAACAGCATTATGCCCAATATATCGGCACGGATTATTGCGTAGGTTGTGCCAACGGCCTTGATGCGTTGATATGGATTTTCAGAGCTTACATAGAGCTGGGCGTGATGCGGCCTGGTGATGAGGTGATTGTGCCTGCCAATACCTATATTGCTACTATTCTGGCCATTACGGAAAATGGTTTGACTCCGGTGCTGGTGGAACCCAAGCTGAATACGCTTGAAATGGATGACAGTCAGATAGAGGCGAAAATAACAGAGAAAACCAAGGCTATTTGTATTGTACATTTATATGGACGTTTGGCCCATACTGAAAGAATTGAAGCTCTCTGTAAGAAATACCAGCTGAAACTGATAGAGGACAATGCCCAGGCACATGGCTGCCTGACCGCTGATGGTCGCAAAACCGGTTCTTTGGGCGATGCCTCGGGACATAGCTTCTATCCGGGCAAAAACCTTGGTGCCCTGGGGGATGGCGGAGCCGTAACAACCAATGACCAGCAATTGGCAGAAACGATACGCTCGCTGGCCAACTACGGTTCTTCGGTCAAATATGTGTTCCAATATTGTGGTCGCAACAGCCGCCTCGATGAGATTCAAGCTGCGGTGTTGGATGTGAAACTGAAATACTTGGACGAGGATAACTCGCATCGGAAACAGATAGCTCAGTATTATATTGAAAATATTGATAACCATTATATTACATTGCCTGATACCCTGCCTGTGGGAAGCAATGTCTTTCATCTTTTCCCCATTTTATGCAGTCATCGGGATGTTTTGCGCGATTATCTGGAACAACATGGGGTAGGCACGCAGATACATTATCCGATTCCGCCTCACAAACAGGAGTGCTACAAACAATGGAATGCCATGAATTTGCATGTTACAGAACAAATTGCAAGTCAAGAGCTGAGTCTGCCTATGAGTCCGGCGATGACTTTGGAACAGGCCAAGGTGGTAGTGGATTTGTTGAATGCTTTTGCTTTGTAATGGCCCTTTTTTCTGATTGAAAATATCTGAAAAAGAATTTTTTATGAAAAAAATCTGGATTGTCAATTACTATACCGGAACGCCTCAAACGGCCGCCAATCCACGTTATCTGCATTTTGCCAAACGTTTTATGGATGCCGGCTATGAGGTGACTACGTTTAATGCGTCGAATCGTGTGGGACTTACGGCGGAGGATTTCAAGGGACAGCCATTCCTGAAAAAGCAATACGGTATATACAAGTTTGTACATGTTGCTGTTCCAGAATACCAAGGTAATGGTGTGAAAAGGATGTATTCCATCTGGTCATTTGCACACAGTATCTTCAAATTGCGTGATCAGTTTGAAAAACCGGATGTCATTCTGCATAATATACATCCTCCTTTTGACTATCCCATAGTGAGAATGGCTAAAAAACTGAAAGCCAAATACATCACTGAAGCTTGGGATTTGTGGCCTAACGATTTTGTGACTTATGGCTTGGTTAAGGAAAATAATCCGGCTATGAAAATCGCCTATCAGATTGAAAAACAGTATTATTATCATGCCGATGAGATTGTCTTTACTTTCGAGGGAGCTTTGGATTATTTGAGAAAGAAAGGCTGGACTAAGGAAAAGGGCGGCCAAATAGACATGAAGCATGTGCATTATGTCAATAATGGCATAGATTTGAAGCAGTTTGACGCAGACAAGGAACGTTATTCCCGTGAGGATGCGGATATTAATAATCAGGATTTGTATAAGATAGTGTACTTGGGTGCCATAAACCGTGCCAATAGTGTGAAAACACTTATTCAGGCGGCAGCTTTGCTCAAAGATAATCCTAATTATCGATTTTTCTTATATGGCGATGGTGCTTATCGGGAAGAATTGGAGGCTTACGCACAACAAAAAGGCTTGAGCAATATAGTTTTCAAAGAAAAAAAAGTATCCTTTGCCGAATGTGCTTGGATAGTATCGCAGGCCACAGTGAATGTGATGAATTACGAGCGAGATTTTGGCAAGTATGGCGTGAGTTCGGGAAAACTTTTCCTCTATCTTGCCGCAGGAAAGCCGATAGTGTGCAACATCAATATCGCATACGATGATGTGATAAGTGAACATAATCTGGGGTTTGCGCATGATATGGAGTCTCCGGAAGAAATGGCTCAGGCTATTTGCCAGCTGGCGGAACAGCCGGAAGGAGAGTATAAGGCGATGTGCAAGCGAGTGCGACAGGTGGCGGAAAAATTTGATTATGAGTATCTTTCCACTGAGGAATTAAAGATTGTAGAGTAGTATGTACAGGCATTTTTTAAAACGATTTTTGGATATTCTATTGTCGGGTCTGGCATTGCTGTGTATCGGCTGGTTGCTATTGTTGATAGCCCTGTGGTTACATTTTGCCAACAAAGGGGCAGGTGTCTTCTTCTGGCAGGTTCGTGTGGGAAAAGATGAGAAATGGTTCAACGTGTTTAAGTTCAAGTCCATGACCGACGAGCGCGATGCCAGTGGAAAATTGCTGCCCGATGCACAGCGACTGACTACGGCGGGACGTTTTGTACGGGCAACATCCATCGATGAGTTGCCACAGTTGCTGAATGTGCTGAAGGGTGATATGTCGTTTATCGGTCCCCGTCCATGGCCGCCAGTGTATCTGCCGTATTACAACGAACGGGAACATCATCGCCATGATGTTCGACCGGGTATCTCAGGCTGGGCACAGGTGAATGGCCGAACCTCAGTAAGCTGGAAGGACCGCATATCCTATGATTTGGAGTATGTGGAACAGCTGTCTTTTGCCTTTGACATGAAGATTTTATGGAGAACCATCACCAAGGTGTTCAAGCGCGAAAGTGTTGGTATCGAAAAAAGTGGGATATATAGTTTTTACGATTACCGTCGGGCTGAATGGGTTGAACAGGGCCGACAGGATTTGATAGAGAAGGCCCAAGCAGAAGAGAATGCGATTAGAAACAAATTGAAAGAAACCCATCGAAACTAATAGGGACGTGGCATGCCGCGTCTCTCACGAGAACGGACCATTGCGTCCGCGAAAATGTAGGGCTGTCATATCATGGCAGCCGCCAAGATACAAACAATGAAAGAAATAGGCAGCGAATTCTGGATTTCTGACACTCGGATTGTTCCTGTAAAAGAACGGGAAGGTCTCTTCGTGTTGTCGGGCAGAACCGCCATCGATCTGATTCTTCAGGATATACAAAAGCGTATGAACGTGCGCAACGTCTATATGCCAGCCTATTGCTGCGATTCGATGATTGCACCTTTCCTGCAACGGAATATCAGGGTCGATTTCTATGATATGTTTTTCGAAGGAAGATTGAATTATGAAATTGATACTGATAAAGATGTTGATATCCTGTATGTTAGCAATTATTTTGGCTATGAGAACACCTTGCCGGATGAGCTGATTAAACATTTCAAATCCAAGGGTTCTGTCATCTTGTATGACCGGACCCATTCCTATCTAATGGAAAATCAGCATGAAAGACATACTGACTATGCTTTTGTAAGTTTGCGGAAATGGATGGGAGTGGTGACAGGCGCACAGGTGGAAGGACTTGATCAGGTGGATTTATCCGAGTGCCCATACGCCGATGCAAAGGCTCAGGCTATGAGGGCAAAATACCAATACCTGAACGGAAATTTGTCTGTTGAGAAGACCTCTTTTTTGGAAGCGTTTGCCAATTTTGGAAAGCAACTGGAGATGGATTACCGCGACTATGGTATGGATGACCTTTCCTACGCTTTGTTCAAATCGCAGGATTGGGAGCGGATGCGGACACGGAGAAGGGCTAATGCGGCCTATTTGCATGAGCATTTGCAACTTGACTTCTTAGGAGAATTAAGCGATGAGGCCTGCCCTTTGTTTGTCCCCGTAATCTTTGCGTCTCATGCGGCACGAGAGAGGGTTAGACAGGCCTTGATAAAGACGCAGATTTATTGCCCTGTGCATTGGCCGAAAAATAGAATGATAACTCCTGAAATGAAGGTCAACCAGTTGTTCGACCATGAGCTGTCGCTGATATGTGACCAGCGGTATGGTCTGGAAGAGATGGCTTTTATCGTGAAAAAAATTCAAGAATCGATATAAAAGAAAAAAATGAAGACAATACTATTGACTGGCATTGGAGGTTTGACTCCGCGCTCTATCGCAAAAGTAATCCGGAAAAATCATCCTGATTATCGCTTGATAGGCGTGGATGCCAACAAAAAGGCTATGGGCTTTTTCATGCCGGGTTTATTGGATGATTATGCAGTATGCCCGCGCTGTACAGAGGAAAGCTATTTTCCTTTCATTGAGCAACTTGTTAAGGATTACCAGATAGATTATGCTTTTGTGCAGCCAGAGGCGGAAATTGTGGAGTGGGGTGCTTATTACGAGAAAAATGGTCGCTACCCCGTGGATGTATTCATGGGTTGTAAATCCCTGTCCGAATCATTGCGCGACAAGGCCATTATGGCAGAACTGCTGAAAGGCACTCATTTTATCCCCAAAACCATCAAGGTGACGCAGCATAATCCTCGTTATGAGGAAGTGGAGCAACAGATTGGTTTCCCTTGCTGGATTCGTGCCACCGAGGGTACTGGTGGTCTCGGTTCCTTGCGTTTGGATAATCTCGATAGTTATAAATCGTGGCTTTTTATCAATAGCTTTATTTCGGAATTTACTGTGAGTGAGTTTCTTACGGGTCGCCATCTGGCTAATCAGATGCTGTATTACAACAATGAGTATGTGAAAGGTGCCGCTTTGGAATGTGCGGAATATGTGATGGCCAGCACGGCTCCCTCGCATGTGACGGGTAATACGCATTTCGCCCGCTTCCTGAATGAGGACCGCATCAATCGCTTTTGTGATGAATGCATCAAGTATTTATGCGAAAAGCTGAAGGTTCCGGCTCATGGCATTTTGAGCTTCGACCTGAAAGAGGATAAAAATGGAGATTTGAAGGTTACTGAGGTGAATATCAGACACATGGCCTATACTGGTGTGATGGCTCAAGTGGGTTTCGACTTGATAGAGGACACTATCCGTATCATGGAAGATGGTAATGCCGATCGCATTGTGCGCGACCCGTATCATCATTACGATAAACCCTATATTTTCTTGCGGGATGTTGATGTGGAGCCAATTGTGCTGGAGAGTGAACAGATTTTTGAAAAAATCAATAAATAGCTGAAAAATGGAAAAGAAAAATGTAGTGGTTTTTGGAGCCACTGGTCATCTTGGAGCACCCATTGCCCTGCATCTAAAAGCTTTGGGTTATAATGTTTATGCTGTAGGTCATAGAAAAAATGACAATGGTTTCTTTGCTGACAATGATATACCATATTTTTCTGTCGATATTAGCAGTAAGGACGATTTTGAGCAGTTGCCGCAGTCGAATATCTATGCTGTGGTGCATTTTGCCGGCGTGTTGCCGTCTTATATGAAGAGTTTTGATGATGCGAGTCTGTTCGTTAACTCTGTGATTATGGGAACGTTGAATGTGCTGGAGTATGCCCGTAAAACTGGAGCAGACCGCTTTGTTTTCCCTCAGTCGCTCTTTGATGTAAGTTACCTGTTTGGCACTAAAGTTCCAATTCCTGCTGATTCTCAGCGGAAAGTGCCGGCTGGAGACCATGCCTGTTATGTCATTGCTAAAAATGCTGCGGTGGATTTGGTGGAACATTACTATAACTATTACGGAATCAAGCGCTTCATCCTGAGATTGTCGCGCGTGTATATGTATCATCCGAACCCATATATCTATCGCGATGGCGAAAAACGTATGGTGGCGGATAGGGACTGGATATACAAGGCTATGCGTGGTGAGGATTTGGAAGTATGGGGAGATCCGAACAAGATTATAGAGACATGTAGTTTGAAGGATTTTCTGCAAATTGTGGAGAAAACACTTACCGCACAAGTGGATGGCGGAATTTATAATATTGGTAGCGGTGGAAGCATTTTTGGGGAGAGAATGAAGGCTATAGCAGAGGTGTTTAATCCAGAAGGTAAAAAATCAAAAATCTTATATTATCCTGAAAAACCCAGTACCCGACAGTTTGTGCTGGACATTCAAAAGACAGTGGCTGAATTGGGTTATGAGCCGAAGTGTCTGTGGAAGGATTATCTGATTGATTTCAAGAAAGAAATGAAAACACAGCGTTTTGCCAAATTGTGGGGTTACGAAGAAGATTATCTTAAAGAATAAATGATGAAAAAACTTGCTATCATTGGCTCAGGCCGTATGGCTTGGATCTTCGGACGGGAGGCTAAGGAAATGGGCGTCGAAACCCATGCTTTCTCTTTTGATGACCATTGTGTGGCCAAGGAAACTGTCAATGAGCACCATCTGGTAAATATCATGGACATGGACCGTGTGTTGGATATTTGTCGCCAACTGAAAATTGACGGAGTGGTGCCGACAACCGAATTGACTGTGCAAGTGGCTGCTTATGTGGCTGAGAAAATGGGTCTGAACGGCATTCCTTTCGAAGTGGCCAAAGTGGTGACCGACAAATACCGTAACCGCCAGTTGTGCAAGTCGCTTGCACAATTAAAGCAACCCGCTTTTGCTGAGGTGTTTGCGCAAGAAGATTTAGCCGCATTGAATCTGCATTATCCCTTGATTTTGAAACCGACCTCTAAAGGAGGAAAACGAGGTATTATGGTAGTACATGATGTTTCGGAGTTGAAACCTGCATTTGATTTTGCAAAGGCGAGTTCGGGCGATGCACCCATTATTGTGGAGGAGTTTATTGCAGGAGGACAGGAGTATTCTGTGGAAAGTCTTTCCTACCAAGGAAAACATTACATCATTCAAGTGACGGAAAAGATGAGTTCAGGGGCCCCGCATTGTGTTGAACTGGGGCATCATCAGCCAGCTGCCATTTCGGCAACTCTACGTGATAAAGTGGGAAATGCTATTGCAGAAGGACTTACGGCAATTGGGGTGAATAATGGACCTTGCCATACGGAAATTAAGATTGTTGATGATCAGATTTATCTGATAGAATTTAATGCGCGACCTGGTGGTGATCATATCGCATGGCCATTAACCATGTTGAGTACAGGTTATCATTACATCAAGGGTATTATAGAAGTTGCGATGAATGATTTCAAACCATTGAATACCAATGAGTTTTTACATCGCTATGCGGGTGTTTATTTTGTGACCACACAAAGCGCATACTTGAAACCGATTTTTGATAAATGTCAAAATGAGCCATGGTGTTGTTGGAAAAATGAGGTTAGCAAAGACCTTAAGCCTTTGGTTCATAATGACGGTTATGGAACAAATTTTTTTATTTATTGTTCGGATGAAGGAAGACCTGTTAAATAGTGGAATAAGTCAGCTTAAGTCATTTCATTGGACCGAAAAAATGGCGCTTGTCAACCTTGCGCTCATGCTGGTGTCCATTCCTTTTGACTCAGGCGTGGGACTGCTATTCGCTTGCTTATGGATTCTGTCGATTGCCTTGAAAAACACCCTCTTGAAACGCTGGTCGTTCTTTGGATGGCATCAGGATAAGTCGCACACATACACTACTTCTTACCTCCTGCTGATTCCGATGATGTGTCTGTGGGGAATGTATCTGCTGAGCCTGCTGTGGACCGAGAATATGGTGACAGGTTGGGGGGAAGTGGGACAATTGGTATGGTTTTTGGTAATTCCTTTCGCTTTTGCCTGTACTGATTTCAGGGAGATATCCATAAAACATCTTAGAATCATATTGTGGCTTAATGTGTTACTGTTGTCTGCGTTATTTGTTGTATTGCTGATGCGTATGATAGTGCAGGCATGCCTTTCCGCAGAACATTCGTTCCTGTGGTTTATGATGAATCAGGATTTCTACTATATCCATCATGGCTATATGGCCCTGTATATTCTCACAGCTTTGGCATTTTTGTATGATGAAATGAAACACTTGAACAAGGCGAATCCTTCAAGAATAGTATTGTGGGGGTTGTGCTTTGTCTGCCTGGTTTTGTTCCTGTTGTGCATTAATTCCAGAGCGGGGCTGTTGTGTTTGGTGGTGCTGCTGTTCTTGTGCTGGCTGCATCAGACTTTTGTGCGGAAAAAATACCGTTTTGCCATTATCTCATTGATAGCATTATCCTTAATGGTGGTGTTGGTCCATTTCTCTTTGCCACAGCATTTCCGTCGCCTGTCGGGTACGGTGGAGCAAGTAGCCAACGGCGATGCGTCTGATGATCGCTTTGCCATAATGGGCAATGCCTGGAAAGTGATTCAGGATAACGTGGTTTGGGGTGTCGGCGCAGGAGACCGCATGGATGAGTTGATGCCTTATTATGGTTCGATGGAAGATACATATTGTCCTCACAATCAGTTTCTTGATACTTGGATGGCTACAGGAATCCTGGGTTTGCTGGCATTGCTCACCATGCTCTTTTATCCAATGATTGTAGCTTGGAGAAAAAAACAGTTGTTCCCCTTGCTGTTTATAATCATGCTTGCTTTAAGCTTGATGTTCGAATCTATGCTGGAACGGCAAATGGGTGTGGTCTTTGTGGCAGTGATGTACGTGTATTGCACCATGATATTGCGGATAACTGATTTTGAAACTAATCGATAATTATAACAATCTAAATATTAATAAAATGAAAAAACGCATATTATTGTGTTTGGCCCACATGAGTGAAACGGGCATGGAAAGGAAATTTGTTCAGGAAGCTTTCGACGACAATTGGGTAGTGCCTCTTGGACCGAATGTGAATGGCTTTGAGGAGGATTTGGAAAAATTTGTGAATCAGGTTGATACAAAATCTGGTAAGCATACACTTGACAAAAAAGTGGTGGCTTTATCCTCAGGAACAGCTGCTGTTCATTTGGCATTGTTGGCCTGTGGAGTGCAGCCAGGTGATGAGGTACTGGTGCAGAGCTTCACTTTCTGTGCGTCCGCCAACCCTGTCACTTATTTGGGCGCCATACCTGTTTTTGTTGACAGTGAACCAGACAGTTGGAATATGGACCCTGAGTTGTTGGAGAAAGCCATTGTTGACCGCATCAGCAAGACCGGCAAAAAACCGAAGGCCATTATCCCTGTTGCCTTGTACGGTATGCCCTATCAGATTGATAAGATTATGGAGATTGCCGATAAGTATGATATTCCTGTGATTGAGGATGCCGCGGAAGGTTTCGGTTCAAGATACAATGGCCAGGTATTAGGCACTTTCGGTCATTACGGTGTGCTGAGTTTTAATGGCAACAAGATGATTACCACCTCTGGTGGTGGTGCCTTGGTATGCCCGAACCAGGAAGCCAAGGACCGCATCATGTTTTTTGCCACACAGGCCAGAGAAGCCTACCCGTACTATCAGCATGAGGAAATCGGCTATAATTACCGTATGAGCAATATTTGTGCCGGTATCGGTCGTGGACAAATGACTATAGTGGATGACCATATCTGGCATCATCAGCATGTACAATCGCTTTATGCAGAGTTGTTTAAGGATGTGAAAGGGGTTAAGTTGCATTCTTCGGCAAATCCTTTGTCAGACTCCAATTTCTGGTTATGTACTATCTTGTTGGATGAGAATTTGCCAGTGAAAGGGCAGGAGAGAGCTTACCAGCAGGCCATTAACCAGGCGGTAGGCGGTGCTGCTGGCGTGGTTCATGCCGGTGGTTCAATTCATACCGATTGTGAGCCGGATGTGAATGTGGAGGCGATGCGCTTGGGCTTGAATGAAGCGGGCATTGAGGCTCGCCCCTTGTGGAAACCGATGCACAAACAGCCTGTTTTCGCCAAGTGTCAGGCATATACCAATGGCGTTTCGGAGGCAATGTTCGCGCGGGGTCTCTGCTTGCCATCTGGTCCATGGGTTACCGATGAGGATGTGCGTTATGTGGTGGATACCATCAAATCGTTATTGTAATTTGTAGAGACGTCAAAAAATCATCTCGACGGAAAGTCCGTTTGTCTGCGGAGACGTTTTGGAAAAAATCTCTAAAATATTCAGTATTAGAAAAATATGAAAAGGTTTTTAAAAAGATTAGCCATAGTGTTGTTCGGCAAGTCCTCATCTCACTCTTTTCCGAGGTTTTGGATTCTGCTCTTCGACTGTGTCCTGGTATTGCTCGCGTACATCATTATCATGGGCATACAGTGGTATGCCATTCCCAATTCCATGACAGCTCAGGCGATAGCCGAACAGTCTCTCTCCGTTTTTCTGGCTTTCCTGCTGGCTTTTTTGCTGACAAAGTCATACAATGGTATGTTGCGTTACTCAGGCTTCCGTGATATTTTGAGAATATCCGTGGCCTGCTTGCTCGCTATGGTGTTTCTTTTTGTGGGGAAATTCATTGTCACGCAGGTCAGAATTGAAGCCCTGTCATTTTTCCCTTCGTACTATAAGGTATTTGCCATCACATTTATGGCTATGTTGATGCTCACGATTTCACGTTTGGTAATCAGACGGATTTATAATGAGTATTTCAGAAAAACCACCAAAACGGTCAATGTGATTATCTATGGGGCTGGAGATGCGGGCCCCATTACCCAAAATGCCTTGGCTCAGGATACTTCATGCCAATACAATATTGTCTCTTTTGTAGATGATGCCAAACAGAAGACAGGAAAATCAATCAATGGCACCTTGGTGCGTAGTGCCGCGGAAGTGTTGAACCACGAGTTCCTTAATAAGTATGGTGTCACTACCATGATTATTGCCATTCCGAGTCTGACCAGAGCGCAACAACAGGGCATTATCAATAAGGGCCTGGATTTGGGTCTGAATGTGAAATCGGTGCCCCATGTGAGTACATGGATTGATAATTCGTTGACATCGAATCAGATAGAAGATATCAAAATCGAGGATTTGTTGGGCAGAGACGCTATTATTTTGGGACATGAGGATGTGAGAAAAGAGCTGGAAGGCAAGGTGGTGATGGTTACTGGCGCGGCAGGCTCTATCGGCAGTGAAATCTGCCGTCAGGTGATGCATTACAGTCCTGCCCGTCTGGTCATGGTAGATCAGGCGGAATCGCCCATTTATGACTTGCAATTCGAGCTTTGCCGTAAGGAACCTTTTGCTTCGATGAATGTTCCGATAGATTTTATTGTGGCTAATGTGAAGGATAAGGCCCGTATGGAAGAAATATTCGCTGAATATCATCCTCAATTGGTTTATCATGCCGCTGCCTATAAGCATGTGCCCCTGATGGAGCAATTCCCCTACGAGGCGGTGCTGGTGAATGTGTTTGGCACTAAGACTGTCGCGGATTTGGCCGTGAAATACAAGGCGGAGAAGTTTGTGATGATATCCACCGACAAGGCGGTGAATCCCACCAATGTGATGGGTGCCACCAAGCGTATGGCGGAGATTTATACCCAAAGCCGCCATGCCGAAAATACCAAGTTCATCACCACCCGTTTTGGCAATGTGTTAGGCTCCAATGGCTCCGTTATCCCCTTGTTCAAGAAACAGTTGGCCCAAGGCGGACCCCTTACGGTGACCGATGAGAATATCATCCGTTATTTTATGACCATTCCAGAGGCGTGTAGCCTGGTACTAAAGGCCTCGGCCATGGGTGAGGATGGCAATATCTTTGTCTTTGACATGGGAAAACCCGTGAGGATTTATGATCTGGCGCAGAAGATGATAAAACTGTCGGGAATGACAGAGGTGCAAATCAAAATCACAGGCTTGCGCCCCGGCGAAAAACTCTATGAGGAACTGCTGGCCACCAAAGAAAATACAATACCCACCAATATCCCGCAGATTATGCGGGCAAAAGTCAGGGAGTATGACAGCGAAACCGTGGATAAGCAGCTGGAAGAACTGCGGGAAGCTTTGACATCACTTGACGATTTTGCCATCGTGGCCAAAATGAAAGAGATTATTCCCGAATTCGTTAGTAACAACTCGGAATTCTCGGTTCTGGATAAATAATGTGAAGATGATAGACTATCTGAAAAATCGGAAAAAATGACAGACACAATGAATAATAAAAACATACCATCAAGCCATAGCGAATCCCACGGCTTAGGCTACTTGCTTAAATTGGCTTGCCGTTTGCGTTACTGGATATTGGGTTGTGTGGCAATACTTGGCCTGGTGACCTTTATCTGCTTACGCTTCGTTCCCCGTCAGTATGAGCAAACCGTCATTTTGAAAGTGGATATGAGCGCATACGATATGATGAGCGATTCACTGATGGACGCACAAGGCGTCAAACATGAGTTTGTGCGCGATCGTATGGAGTCGAAGGTGTTGCTGTTGCAGTCGAAACCTGTGGTGCAGCAGGCCATGAAACTGTTGGTGGCGCAAAATGGGAACGTCCATGCGGAAACAATAGAACTGTACAGCCATAACAAACCCAACTTGACTGCCCAGTACTCAAAATATTCCGATGTGATACGCTTGTCGTTCAAGTCAACGGATACGAAGCGGGCCGATGCTTTCCTGCTCTGTCTGGTGGACAGTTATAATGATGCTGTTTCCCAGCAGGAAGAGTACGACCATGCGTTTATCACGGTGATAGATCCGCCTCAAGGCTCTGGTAAGCCGGTGTATCCTCATGCAAAAGCATCATACCTTTTGGCGTTTGTTTTGGGTATTTTGGCACCCCTGACTTGGGTGGAATTAAAAGATTGGTGGAAAAATAATAAAACCATTTGATTTTTTTTGAAACAAATTGTTATAATGTCACTTTTTTATTAATTTTGCAAAATCTTTCAAATGAATTGTTTGAAACTTTGTAATGTGCATATAATTAGTTAATTAAATATTTGTCCTATGAAAAAGTATTGTTTTTTAGCACTTGTTTTCGCAATGTCAGGTTTTATGGCATTGGCTCAAAGTTTGAGCACCCTTGCCCCTGCGGTTTGTAAATCCCGTAGTTCTGTCGGCATGGTGTCGAAGACCTTGGAAGGATTTGGCTCGACACATTATTTTTACAGTGATGAATTCTTTGCGGCTCCTTCCAAACAACAGCGGTCGGACGCCTTGTTTGCTATCAACACTGATAATTCCGAGGTGACACAGGCCAGCATTACCCACCCCAAGAATATCGAGTTCTTTAATGCTATTGAAAATGAGGATGAAGTGATAGGCTTTTATTATAATGAGAATGCCAAAGAAGGAATTATGACTCTCTATATGAACAAGATATCCAAAAGTGAGGGCAGCCCCGCCTGGGATCCTATCTTGCTGAACACCTTCCCGTACGAGAAAAAAGACAATGCCTATACTTATATGGCTGTGTCACCGGATAAAAGCAAAGCGGTGCTCTGTTACATGTCTTCAGCCAAGAAAGGTGATTTCAAGGGTGCGATTGTCATGACCTTCGACAATACCGGTGAAAGAATATGGGATACTGAGCTGGCATTGGATTTCAGCAACCGCACATTCCAAGTCCTGGATATCCTGATTACAAATGATGCGGATGTCTATATCCCTATTTTGTCGTATAAGGTGCCTGGCAAAAATGCCCGTTCGGATGAAAAAATCCATATTTATGAGGTCACCTCAAACAATGTCAACTCCCGCAGCGAGGATGTCAAATTCGGACATATCAGCAATGGCAAAATGATTCAGACGCGTGATGGAAATCTCTGTTTGGGTGGTTATTACATGACCAATTTGAAAGAAAATGAGAATGGAAGTTATATGTTGAAATACGATGCCCGTTATTCCAGCTTTATTAATGTCGCCTTTATTAATGTCGCAAATCAGAATTTCCCTGCCAGCTATAAGGAAAAGGTTGTGGCCAAGTTATTTGCCAACACCATCGCTAATCAGAATTGTTATGTGAGAGCCGACAAATTGGTGGAATTTGACAATGGCAGCGTGGCTTTGATAGGAGAACAACGTAATATGACGGTCGTTGTGGACAATAAAGGAGTGACTACCTATAATTACTTCGCAAAGAACATATTGTTTACTTTGGCGGATGAAAACGCTGATATAAAGGAGTTTAAAATGTTCCAGAAAAACCAGACAACCTCCGTGAACACTCCGAAGTTCAAATACGAGGATCTGGGTTTGTCATACTATACGTTCTTCCATGACAATAAGTTGTATATGTTGTATGCCGACAATATCGACAATCTTATGGGTGAGTCTGGCAATCAGATCAGAATGTTTATGAACAACAAACATTGCACAGCCCTGTTGACAGTTGACGAGACAGGGGAAAACTCTACCCGTTTGATGATCAACTCAAAGGTGGCCAAAGGTCGTATGCTGGCTCCTCTGTTTATGGAAGACGATGGCTTCGTGATTATCTTTGTGGATAAAAAAGCCGCCAATATCTGTAAGTTGAATGTAGAATTATAAGAATATGAAAAAAAGATTTGTCGCCCTTATTGTTTCCCTTGTTCTTTCTATGGGGATATCATGGGCACAACCTTCAGTGGACAATTTCAGTCCTTTGCAATCAGAGGGAACCATGCCTTCGGTGCTTTCCGATATTATGGGCAAGGCCGATAATAAAGAAAGTTTTGTGCTGTCTGCCTTGAAAGACGGGCGTGTGTTGTACGGAACCTCATTGAATGGGTATGTCCAGCAGGTGGCCGACAATTTGTTGGCGGCATACCCGCAACTGAAATCCGAATTGCATTTTTACATACTGAAATCCCCTGTGGTGAATGCCTATTCGACGGAGCAAGGTTGCATATTCGTGAACGTGGGTTTGTTGGCACAATTGTCCAATGAGGCGGAATTGGCCTTTATATTGGCTCACGAAATCGCACATTATACGGAACATCACAGCGATTTGTTGGGAGAGTACAAAAACAAATATCAGGGTGCGGATTTTATCCAGTATTATCTGAACTACCACAGTCGTTCACGTGAGCAGGAAGTCGCTGCCGACAAGATTGCCATTGAACGCTATTTTGGCCATTCCTCCTATAGCTATTCGGTTATGGACGGGGCTTTTGATGTGCTGCAGTACTCGGAATTGCCTTTCGATGAGTTGCCCTTTGACCACAATCTGGTGGAGACCAACTTCTACCAGTTTCCGGCTAATTATTTCTTGCCCAATGTGGCTCCCATAGCCGACAGGTCGGAAATTATCGACACCTTGTCAACCCACCCGAATCTTGAGAAACGTCGTGCCGCTGTGAAATTGCAGGTGGCAGGCCTGTCAGATAATGGACGCTCTGTTTTTCTTCAGCCAGAGTCCTCTTTTAGAGAAATGCGGGATTTGGCTCGTCTGGAGTGCATACACCAATGGCTCGCCTCTCATCAGTATGATAAGGTCATCTATAACTGCCATGTCCTGAAGCAGTCAATGCCGAACAACAGGTTCATTGAAAAGTCAATGGTGGCAGCATTTTATGGCTTGTCTAAACATAAGAATTATGGTCAGGTTAGTCAAGCGATTACTCCTTATAAGGAAGTTGAGGGTGAAATGCAGCAGGTGAGTTATTTCTTGTCCAAGCTCTCAAGACCTGAGTCCTCGCTGTTGGCGCTTCGTTATGCGTGGAATGCACTGCGAAAATACCCGGAAGACGCTTTTTATATGGATCTGACAAAAGATGTACTGAAGGATGTTTGTGTGAAAAACAAGATGAAATATACCGATTTCTCCGATTATCCTATGGGTTTTGATATGGGATCTCTCGAACCCCAGCCGAATACCCCCAGTAATCCAAAATCGGAGGGGAACAAGTACGACAAGATTAAGCATAACAACATGCAGGAAATGGTCCGACCAACAGAGAAGTTCAAGACCGGCAACTATATGTTGGTGGATATCCATCGTGATTCGTTATTTGTCAGTCTGATGAATTCTGTGGTACAGTCGGCAGAAAATGAGCAAATTCTGAATGCTATTACCACCTCTAAGGCCGCTGATATGTCCAAAATATTAATCGTCAGACCATTATGTGGTGTGGAGGCTTCTGGAAATGATCTCAAGTCGCTGCAAAAGGCAATCAAGAAGAGTGATAAGCAGGAAGAACGTTTGACTGCCAATTTGGTGAAAGGAGCCAAGAAGCTGAAACTGAATCCTATCTACTTTGATGCAAAACAATTAGGCCAATTCGACACCCGTCAATACAATGATTATGCCATTTTACAACAATGGTATCGGGAGTATAAGCAGGCGAGTGGAATAGAAATGCAATACCAGCAGAGCGACGAGTTGACAAGGATTGCCAAAGAGCTGGATTGCAACAAGATGTGTCTGGTGGTCACCAATAGCTCCAAATACAATTTCTTCTCCTATTATAAACTTCAGTCGCTGATTTTTTCGGTTGCCTGTCCATATATTGTTCCTTTTGCAGTAGCCCAGTTGGCTTTGCCCCGCTACAGCACCAATGTTGATGTTGTGGTAACCGATTTCACAACAGGAAAACAAGTGCTGCACAGCTCCAATACGTACTATTCCACGATGCGTGAGTCTTATTTGAATGCCGAGGTTTACAATGAATTATATAAATTTGTGAAAGGAAAGAAATGAAAAAAATAATCGCAATTATCAGTTTTGTATTGTTGGGTGGCTCTCTCTTTTCGCAGAACCCTGGCTACATGGGCAGACATGTGTTGGTGAACATGGAAGCGTATATTAGTCCCGCATGGAAGAATCCCACTGACTTGGGGAATGCGTTGTTAGCACGTGGAGTCTCTTCCAAAGCCGTCAGATACTTGGGTCTGAATTATTTCCTTTCTCCAAATTTGGAAGTGATTGTTTGGCGCAAAGGTACAGTAGGTGCTGGCTATGATTTCTACAAGTCCCCCTTCAATCCGAACTCATCGGGTTCGTTCTTTGCAAGTTATAATACGAGTAGCGCGAATTCTAATGCCACGATGAAGGCCCATGGCTTCAATGTCTTTTACAAACAGTATTTGGGACAGACGATGGCTCCCATGGGTAACTATTTGAAGTTCACATTTGATGGCTATTTTTACAATTATTCGGTCCCGGATGCGGTTTGGCAGGATTATGTCGATTCTCATCGTAGTTGGGATGAGACATCGCCGGTCAGCAACGAAACACAAAACGGCAAAGGCAAACTGTTTGCCTTCAAGGTCGAATATGGTTACGATTACTTTGTTCTCGATTGCTTGAGGTTATCAATGGGCATATCCCTTGGCACCACTTTTGGCGGATATAAGGCCATGGGCCGCGACCGTAATAACCTCTCTGTGTCGGATTATGCCGACAACCGTTTGCTCAATGCCTATTGGTTCGGTGTCAAGCTGGGAGTTGGGTTCTTGACATTCTGAGAGTCTGGTTTGAAAAGGGCAGAGTTTGATAGAGAGTATGCACTTCTCCAACAAAAAAAGCGACATGAAATGTCGCTTTTTTTTGTACTGCATGAGGGATTCGAACCCTCGATCCTCAGACTGAGAATCTGATGTCCTGGACCACTAGACGAATGCAGCGTTTCAGTTTCTCGTTTTGAGAGTGCAAAAATACAACTTTTTTTTGAATTGACAAGCAGGTGGCCGTATTTTGATGGAAAATTTATGTAAATACTTATGGGTAAGCTGCTTGGGTGTTTTTTTGAATTCAAAATTCAAAATTCAAAATTCAAAATCCAAAATTCAATAATCTGAATTCTGAACTTTGAATTCTGAATTATTATAATTGTTTTCTGGCTGCCATAATATGACAGCCCTACTGTACCCTGCAACCTGCAACCTGTACCCATAAACCAGAAGAGACGAAGCATGCTCCGTCTCTACAACTATTAATTATTAATTGTTAACTATTAATTGTTCTCTGTCTCTTCTTCTAGCGGCGGGAAATATTTCTTCGTGAACTTCCGCTGCTGGCTTCTGTTGCCTAACTTATAAGTGAATGATGGCTTGCCTTTTTCGGCATGCAAGGTCTTGTTTTTGGCTTTCGTATTCGAAATTTCATCATTGAATTTCTTCGTTGTCGAATTCGTAATAGATGTACAAGCGGTTGCGGGAACCTTTCTTCTCGATGACAATACGGCCTGGAACGCTCTTATATACCTGCTTGCTGTTGCAGATGATCACAGGCAAAGTGCGCTGCGATAGGAAGGCGGAATTGACATTGTCCCATTCGAAGTCAATGCGTGAGAACAAGAATCTGACTTGCAGTGGCTGCGGCAGCTTCTTGCTCTGGGCTCCCATGGCCATGTCGTTTTGGTACTTTACATATTCGTCTTCAGAAAGCATATTGCGGATGGCCATCTCATAATTTTCATCTTCAGATACATCCAAGAACTCCAAGGTGGGAGAATTGGCTTTCATGAAGTTGACAATTTCACCATTGGTGTTGAAGTCGATACGTCCCAATTTGGCACCCATATCAATGGTACCGTTACCGGTGCAGATACAGTTGTTTTTGTTTAAGATCATCATATTGCCCGGCAGGGTGGGGTCTTCCAGTTTTTCCTTAGAGGCGGCCCAAAATTCTTGTGTGGAGTGATGATAGGTGATAAATCCCCACACGTTGATGTATTCAGGGTCGTTGAACTGCTCTTTGGCACAGCCGAATGCAGTGTATATTCTGCCGTCGGTGTTGGCGGAAGCGATGGCAATCACCACCTTTCGGTCGTTGATGTCTTTTGTGCGTTCGTGCACCTCCAGCTGGATGTTATTGGGGTCAACCTGTTGCAGAATCTTCATTCTTGCAGGCTGAGTCTTGTTGCAATCGTGGATGATTTCCACACCGCCGAAGAATGAGAGGAATTGGTTCTCCCCATGAAGTTCAGCACGGCCGTCGAAGCCAAAATGAGGACTGAGTTTGAAGTTCTTTTCCATCGGGATTTTGGCATGTCCCTCGGTGTTCTTGATGCACCAAAGGGTGTCAAAATAAAGGGTCTGGATGCTCTGGTTCTCGTCAATGTAGTCGTAGAAACCGGAACCTCTGAAGCGGGTGACCGTGTAAAGATTGATGGTGCAGTCGTGCAACTCATGGTATTTGTCGGTGCGGTTAGCCAACAGTCGGGCATTGTTCAGCCGTTCAAGCTTGCATTTCTCATGAATGGTGACTTTGCCTTCATGGGGGAAGATGGCGGCATCGCCAGACTCGATAAAGCGTACCCCTTCGCATTTGATAATGTTGGTGGTATAATTGAATTCGGCACTCAACGCGTTGAAGTGCAGTCCTATGCTGGGGTCGGTGGCAATCAGCTCATTGGCTTTGATACCAGGCATGTCTATCAGCTCGCGAGTAGGCGTGTTGTCAATATCCACATTCTTGTGCGGGTCATCCCACTTGAAGCGCAGTATGGTCTCGTCAATCGGGTCCCAATCGAAGGCTGATGCGTTGGTTTTAATTTCGTTTTTCACAAATACCACCTCAGAGGCATCTCCATTGGACTTGAAGGAACCCTTACGTGTCTTGAAATCGACGTGAGAGTTGTAGTTGTCGGTGCGGAAGGCCAATTCACCGTTGTTCAGGTTGTAAAGGCGCAAACTTGAGGTGTCGGCTTGCAGTTCGTGATGTTTGAATGCGAAAAGCCTTGAATCGATTTCGGCTCCCTTGAAACGTATAGTACCCGTGCCAAACATACCGGAAGGAGTGAGGATAGAGTTTCCTGTTAATTCTGTTTCGTGGAAAATGCTCATCGGACTCTCTATTGTGTGCACATAGAATTTGTCCTGATAGGGTGTCCAGTGCAAATAGGCGTTGTCCACTGTGGCGGGCGGAAATTC
>CACXXY010000010.1 GCA_902771655.1 uncultured Bacteroidota bacterium
ATCACCGCCCCGACCTTCACCGTCACCGACAACTGCGAGGGCAGCTTCACCCTGACTGCCGACAGTGTCACCGTGACCGGACCGACCAACTCCGGATGCAGCTACACACAGAGCTGGACCGCCCACTACACCGACGCATGCGGCAACAAGGCAAAGGACTCCACCATCACCTACACCTGGACTGTTGATACCGAGAAGCCCGTCATCGCCTCTACGGCAGTCAGCGGGGACCTTGGCTGCAACCCAGGCACCATCACTGCCCCGACCTTCACCGTCACCGACAACTGCGAGGGCAGCTTCACCCTGACTGACGACAGTGTCACCGTGACCGGACCGACCAACTCCGGATGCAATTACACACAGAGCTGGACCGCACATTACACCGACGCCTGCGGCAACAAAGCCAAGGACTCTACTGTCACCTTCACTTGGACTGTGGACAACGAGAAGCCTGTCATCAGCTCCTCTGCTGCTTCAGCAGATCTCGGATGCAACCCCGGCACCATCACCGCTCCGACTTTCACCGTGACCGATGCCTGCGAGGGAACCTTCACCCTGACTACAGACAGCGTCACCGTGATCGGTCCTGACCATACGGGATGCGCTTACACCCAGAGCTGGACAGCTCACTACACCGACGCCTGCGGCAACAAAGCCAAGGACTCCACTGTCACCTTCACTTGGACTGTGGACAACGAGAAGCCCGTCATCAGCTCCTCCGCAGCTTCCGCAGACCTCGGTTGTAACCCCGGCACCATCACTGCTCCGACCTTCACCGTGACCGATGCCTGCGAGGGAACCTTCACCCTGACTACAGACAGCGTCACCGTGACCGGTCCTGACCATACGGGATGCGCTTACACACAGAGCTGGACCGCACATTACACCGACGCCTGCGGCAACAAAGCCAAGGACTCCACTGTCACCTACACATGGACGGAGACAACAACTCCGACCATCACCACTAGCCTTACCGACAAGGACTTCAGTTGCATCGCTCTGGTGGTACCCCCCACTGTAGCGGATTTCTCCGTAAATGATGCTTGTGACCCATCCGCAACGGTCACATTGACGGAAGGGCCTGAAACCGTAACAGGATATGTTCACTCCAAGACATGGACCGCCACCTACAAAAACGCCTGTGACCAACATGCCGTCCCTGTTCCCATCACCTATAAATGGAAGGACGCCACAACCGTAAGCATCACTTGTCCTGCCGATGTTTACGACACTCTGGATTTCGGAGACTGTGAGATGAAGGTAAACATAACGACACTGGGTACACCAACCACTTCCATTACACCTCCGGGAACTCCATTCGGAGTGACAAACGACTTCCCCGCCGACAGTGTTTTCTCAGAAGGTGAGAATTTTGTGAGATGGGTTATCATAGATAGCGTTTGCGGCTACACCGACACCTGCACTCAACGTGTAATGATCACCTTCCCAAAATGCCCCGATGCTGTTGACTGCGAAGGATACGTTTATCACGGGGTTCGTATCGGATGCGACTGCTGGACTCAACGCAACCTCGAGTCAAAGAAGTACAGCGACTGTACTGACATACCCTGTGTTTACGAATATGTCAGCGAGACACATCCCAATGTGACAGAAAATGTGGCACGGTACGGACGTCTTTACTGCTTTGAGGCCGCCATCCGTGACAGCGCCGACAACGGACACGGGCACATCCAGGGCATCTGTCCCGCAGGATGGTACCTGCCCACTCCCGAAAAATACGAAGAACTGGGGAATTACGGCGTCTCGGCGTTGAAGTACCCGTCCTATTGGATCAGCGCCGATGGCACCAACACGACCGGGTTCTCAGCTCTGCCCGCGGGATACTTCAACGGCACTGCCGGCCGCTTTGAGGGTATGCTCGGCGAGACCTACTTCTGGTCCACCTCCGGCACCGGCGCAAGCACCAAAATAACCATCTGCGCTTTGTTCCTTGGTTGTAACGATATCATCTTTGTCCCCGTCTATACCGGCATGGGATACAGCGTTTGTTGCATCAAAGAGAAAAAAAAATATTATCTGAATGATTTAGAAACCTGTCTCTAAAATCATGAAATTCAATTCTTCAATGCTTGAAAAGTTTTTTTGTTTTCATTTGTTTATTTATATAAAATATTGTATTATATTTGCAAAATATTTTTACCACATTTTTAATGAAAACAGAAAAACAAGAATTAGGACAAAAAGGCGAGGATTTGGCAGCGGAATATTACCGGAAAAACAACTATGTCATCCTGGACCGGAACTGGAAATGCTACCATCTGGAAGTGGATCTTATCGTTCTCAACGAGGACTACATTGTATTTTGTGAGGTAAAAACACGCAGTTACACAACCCTCGGAGAACCGGAAACCTTCGTCACGCCACAAAAACAAAAGAACCTCATCCGTGCGGCCAATCTTTACCTCACACGCAGAAGCATCAATAAAGAAGTGCGATTTGACATCATCTCCATCATTACAAAGGGGGAAAATTATCAAGTCCACCATATTCCAAACGCCTTTCAACCAAAGTGGTAAATATTTTTATTATTTTTAATTATTGTATTATTATTTTTATTATCTTTGCAGCGTCAAACCTAGGTCAAAGACCAAATTGACAAAAACAAAACAAATTATGATTCGATAAAATATTGGTATTAAGATGCTTATAAAAACACATAGCTGTGCATTGATGGGTGTAGCCGCCATTCCTGTAACCATCGAAGTGAATATTGAAAACGGTATCAGTTTCTTTTTGGTAGGACTGCCCGACAGTGCCATCAAGGAAAGCCAGCAAAGGATAGACACTGCATTGAAAAACAATGGATATAAGATACCCGGGAAAAAAATCGTTATCAACATGGCGCCTGCTGACATACGCAAGGAAGGCAGCGCTTACGATCTCAATCTGGCCATAGGCATCCTTATTGCCTCGGAGCAAATCAAAGGCTATGACAAAGTGGGCGATTACTACATCATGGGCGAGCTGTCCTTGGACGGACGCCTACAACCCGTCCGTGGAGCTCTTCCTATCGCCATAGAGGCCCGGAAAAGAAAAATGAAGGGAATCATACTTCCGGCACAGAACGCCCGCGAGGCGGCCATTGTGAGCGATATAGAGGTGCTTGGTGTGGACAATATCCGACAAGTCATCGACTTTTTCGACAAAGGAATCCCCATTCCACCCACCGTCGTCAATACCCGCGAAGAATTCCAGCGCAGTCTATGCAATTACGAATTTGACTTCATCGATGTGAAAGGACAGCAGAACATCAAGCGTGCCATGGAGATTGCCGCCGCTGGCGGGCATAATCTAATTCTGATTGGTCCGCCTGGCTCAGGCAAGTCCATGCTCGCCAAACGCTTGCCCTCCATCTTACCACCATTAACCTTATCTGAGGCTCTCGAAACGACGAAGATTCACTCCGTTGCCGGAAAGATGAGTCGCTATTCGTCACTAATTTCAGTAAGGCCCTTCCGCGCGCCACACCACACCATCAGTGATGTGGCGTTGGTCGGAGGGGGTACTAATCCGCAACCCGGAGAAATTTCCCTTGCACACAATGGCGTGCTCTTCGCCGATGAGCTCACCGAGTTCAAACGGCAAACCCTTGAGGTACTACGTCAACCCCTGGAGGAGCGCAGTGTCACCATATCACGTTCCAAATACAGTGTCACCTTCCCTGCCTCCTTCATGTTTGTCGCTGCCATGAACCCCTGCCCTTGCGGCAATTACAACCACCCCAAAATACCCTGCACCTGCGGACAAGGTGTAGTTCAAAAATACCTCAGCAAAATTTCCGGTCCCCTCATGGATCGTATCGACTTGCATGTTGAAGTTTTGCCCCTCTCTACCGAAGAGCTCACCACAGCACCCTTAGGCGAGACAAGCGCCATGGTGCGCGAGCGTGTGGTTCAAGCACGCAAAATCCAAGAGGAACGCTACAAAATATACCCGGATATACACTGCAACGCTCAAATCAACACCAAACTGCTTAGACAATATTGCGTGGTTAACAGCGAAGGACTGGAACTGCTGAAAAATACCATGGACAAATTAGGATTGTCGGCTCGTGCCTACGACCGCATCCTCAAGGTTGCCCGTACCATCGCCGACCTGGACGGTGCCGCCAACATCAGCAACGAACACCTTTCCGAAGCCATCAATTTCAGAAGTCTGGATAGGGATAATTGGGGGAAGTGACAATTAACAATGCACAATGCACAATGGACAATGCACAATGGACAATGCACAATGCACAATGCACAATTAACAATATAACAATAGAAAAATTAGGGAGATGAAAAAAGATGAGGATAATATCATTGTGGTTAAAAGTATGGAATTTGCAGTAAAAATAATTGAAATCTGTCGCTGGATGCAGTCAAATAAGACAGAACCAGTTCTGATAAATCAACTTTTACGTAGTGGAACAAGCATAGGTTCAAATGTAAGAGAAGGAATAAGAGGACACACTCCAGCTGATTTTTATGCCAAGTTAAGCATATCACTTAAAGAAGCTTCTGAAAGTGAATATTGATTAGAATTATTACATGAATGCAAGTCCTTAGATGATGACAACTATAATCAACTACTTCTAAGATGCAAAGAACTAATACGAATACTAACCTCCATTATAAAGCATAAGGAACAAAAAAAAACAACACACAAAATAAAACAATTGTGAATTGTGAATTATGAATTATGAATTATGAATTGTGAATTGTGCATTAAAAAAAAAGGAGCTCTCTTCTGAGAACTCCTTTTTTTTTCAATTACTCCACCTCCCAGGTATCGCCGCTGTTCAGTAGGTCGTCAACGCATTTGTATTTGCCGTTGGCCATCTGCTCTTCCATTTGGTCTTCATATAGCTGGGTGTAGGAGGTTTTCTTCACGTTGCGAATCACACCGATAGCCACGGGAAGGTCGCCGCTCATGCGAGCCAGCATCATGTGGATACCAGTGTCTTCGGTGGTCTCGTCATGAATCATGATGTCGTCCATTGTGACACCATTCTCGCCGATGGTGACAGCTTCCAAGCAACGTCCGTTGAAACGCAGGCCCTTGTTTTTCTCCTTGCCGAAAATCATGGGCTTACCATGTTCAAGGATGATGGTGCGATCGTCACGCACTGCGCGGTCGGTAATGGCCGCATGGGCTTTGTCGTTAAAAATCATGCAGTTTTGCAACACTTCCACCACGCTGGTTCCGTCGTGCTTAGCAGCACGGGTCATGATATCGGTGGTAAGTTGCGGCAGACAATCCAACGCACGTGCGTAGAAGGTACCCTGTGCGCCCATCACCAATTCGCCCGGATTAAACGGGTAGTCGATGGTGCCGTATGGTGAGGTCTTAGTCACCTGACCAAACTTGGTGGTAGGACTGTACTGACCTTTGGTCAAACCGTAAATTTCGTTGTTGAAGATGGTGATGTTGAAATCCTGGTTACGACGCACCGCATGAATCAAGTGGTTGCCGCCGATAGCCATGGAGTCGCCGTCGCCCATGCTCACCCATACGGAAAGAGCCGGGTTGGCCAATTTTACACCCGTAGCAATGGCACAAGCACGGCCATGGATGCTGTGGAAACCGTAGGTATCCACATAGTAAGGGATACGTGATGAGCATCCGATACCAGACACCATACAAATGTTTTCTTTTTTGTGATTGGTTTTCGGGAAAGTGTTCAACAATGCGGCGAGGATGGCGTGGTCACCACAGCCAGGACACCATTTCACCATTTGATCGCTGGTAAAATCAGCTTTTGTATATTCGCGATCCGCTTTCGGAACAAAATGTTTTTCTGCCATAATTATCTGTAATTAAGTGGTTCTTGATTGAGTTATTTGGCAAGCAGTCTTTCGAATTCAGCCTTCAGCTCGCCCACCTCGAACGGGAGACCCATGATCTTGTTGTACTGGGTCATCGGGCATTCGGGAAACTGAGTGCGAAGGTATCCGGCAAACTGTCCATTGTTGAGCTCGCAGACAACAATCTTCTTGTATTTCTTGAGAATGTCGCCAGTGTTCTTCGGAAGCGGGCAAATATAGTTGAAGTGGGTATAAGCCACTTTCTTACCTTCTTTGTTCATTTCTTCCACAGCGAGAGTTAGTGCGCCCGAGGTGCCACCCCAACCCACCACGAGAAGTTCGGCATCAGGATTGCCGGTCACTTCCTGGTCGGGAATATAGTTGGCCACGCGGTTCACCTTCTCCTGACGGTTAGCCACCATCAAGGCGTGGTTTTCGGGATCGGTGCTAAGAGGTCCGTCGGGACATTTTTCCAGACCACCTACACGGTGACGAAGTCCTTCCATGCCTGGCAGAGCCCATTCACGTGCGAAGGTCACGGGGTCGCGGCGGAAAGGTCTGTAGTTTGGATCATTAGGTGTTGCCAAACGAGGTTTAATTTCCGGCATGTCGGCCATCTTGGGGATACGGAAAAGCTGTGAACCGTTGCCAAGGTAACCGTCGGTGAGCAGGATAACAGGGGTCATGTGCTCCAGAGCAACCTTAGCAGCATTGTATGCCCAATAGAAGCAGTTGGCACTGGAAGAAGCAGCCATCACCACTAATGGGGCTTCACCGTTACGGCCGTACAGAGCCTGATTCAAGTCGCTCTGCTCAGTCTTGGTGGGCAGACCTGTGGAAGGACCACCACGTTGCACATCGACCACCACCAAAGGCAGTTCCACCATCACAGCCAAACCGAGAGCCTCACTCTTAAGGGAGAGACCAGGACCGGAAGTGGAGGTGCAAGCCAATGCGCCAGCGTAGGAAGCACCAATAGCGGAGCAAACGCCCGCAATTTCGTCTTCTGCCTGAAAGACACGCGCACCTAAGGATTTATGTTTAGCCAACTCCACCATCACGTCTGTAGCGGGGGTGATGGGATAAGAGCCTAAAAACAGTCTGCGACCGGATTTCTCGGATGCAGCCAAAAGGCCCCATGCCGTAGCCACATTACCTGTGATGTTACGGTAACGGCCCTTGGGCATTTGGTCTGCTGAGGCAATCTCGAAAATATGAGAGTGCATCACTTCCAATTTGTCAGCATATTCATAGCCTTCCGTCAAAACAGCTTTGTTCAAAGCAACCACTTCGGGCTTCTTGGCGAACTTGCGTTCAAGATAAGCGAAAGTTTGGTCGAGTTTCTTATGGGTAGCGTAAAAAATGATACCTAATGCGAACATGTTGCGGCAGCGGTCGGCAGTTTTTTTGTCAGCGCCTTGCTCGTTGCCGATACGTTGGGTGAATGAGGTGACCGGCGCCTTGATGATAGTGTAGGCACGCTCCATCTCATCAGTGAAAGGATGGTCGTTCTCGGTATAGCCTGCCTTCTCAAGAGCCTCGTCGGTGAAGGTGTCGATATCCACAATAATAGTGGCACCCTTCTTGGCCCACTTGAGGTTTGATTTGAGAGAGGCCGGGTTCATCGCGACAAGGATGTCACATTTGTCACCGGAACTGTAAATGTGGTTTCCCACGTGCACCTGATAGCCAGACACACCAGCAATGGTATTGTGAGGGGCGCGGATTTCAGCTGGATAGTCGGGGAAGGTGGCGATGTCATTGCCAGTGAGGGCAGAAGCGTCCGAAAACAAAGTTCCAGAGAGCTGCATACCGTCGCCAGAGTCACCCGCAAAACGAACGACGATGTCGTCAATTTTTGTGATTTGCTCTGTTGCCATAAAAGTTTTAGATTTTTAGTATTATTAATTTAGTGAATAAAATAATTTTCATTTTTTATTTCTGGATAACCATCTTCTTGCTCAATACCGCATCTTCAAACTGCAGAGTGTAAATATACATACCTGCGGCAAATGATGATGTTGTCACGTCAAGATAATTCTCACCATACTGTGCGTTGACAGTTTCGCTGAACAATTTCTGTCCAGTCAAACTGAAAATCTCAACCACTGCCTGTCCGGCACGCGGCGCGATGAAACTGATTCTTGTCTTGGTTTCAGCAGGATTCGGCACATTCTGGTACAGAACCAGACCATTCTCCTTCACATAATCTTCAACACCTCTTGAAGCGCATGGGTGGACGGTGGCCTTATTGTTCCATGGATCCTTGTCCAAAGCAAGAATCAACTCAGCAGTAAAGTCGCTGTTGCTGGAAGAGGTAAACACAGTATAAGTGTTGGTAAATCTATATTCCATGGTGTCACCAGGCATGAAAGGCTGCACCACACCATTAACAGTTTCAGCTTCCCAATGTTCCACGTATTCAATGATCTCATTACCAGTCTTCCAAGTACCTTTAATGTCGAATGCCACAATTGGAGTAAGACCGGTGTTGGCAATGGCCACAATCGGATGAACAGTATCTCCATAAATCATACAGGAAGCCGTACTGTCGTTGAAGTCAGTAGGATAAATGATACCCAGATAACCTCTTTGTTCCGCGATACCGATATCAGGCAGACCATAACCGAAGTTCACATCATCAATGGCGATATCCATCATACGGGTATGAGCCTTGGTTCTGAATCTCACTTTTGCAACCTCATCATTATCGCTGAACATGACCAGTCTGTTTTTCCATGATGATGTGAAGGAAGTCTGAGTCGGTCCTACCACAGAGTCAACAGTCACAAAATTATCGCCCGTACCTACTTGTACCAGTAAGGTACCCGTAGCATTGGTTTGACCGAAAATATGTTCCCAATAATCCATCTGGATAGGATAACCGTTGCGATAGTGCAAGTCGATACAGTTGGTGGTTAAGCTTGCGTATGCGGTCGTGGAAGTCTGGTTGGTTTTGCCAAGTACAGTTGCATACTGGTCAAGTGTATTCGTAGTGGTATGATCCTGATCTGGTCCCGCATTCGGATTATTGGGTGATTGGCCCTTATTTATAGTCCACTTATATGCTGCACTTGATGACTGAAGATGCCAGAACGAAGTAAACGGAGCATCCGGATCAGTGATGGTTTCATCAAAGGTCTCCAAGTGAGCAACGGTATCAACGGTAAGGTTACCAATGGTAAAGCTGGTTTTCCAAAAATTGTTCACAGTATATTCGTCATCAGCGAAATTCAATCTTGTCACCACAGAATAATTGCCAGCTGTACTCAAGTTAACACCAGGGATAGTATAGGTTTTGGTTTCACCGGCGGCAATGCTTCCCGTAGAGAACAATGCGGTATATGTACCAGGAATAACACCCGATACCTCAGCCGTCAACTCCATGGGATTAGCAGCCGTGAATGTCATAGTATTTGTACCGTAATTTCTCACATACACCTTAATATTGGCTCTGTTATCAGGACATGAGTTGCCTGCTGGCTGCAGATAACCCACAACAGCCAAATCATTGTCAAAAGAGCCTCTGATAAGTACGGCGTAATCTTCTGTCTCACCCTGTGCATAGTATCCACATCCTGAATTGGCCTCTGTCGCACTTGACGTAGATGCCACCACTCTCATTAATGTAATGCCTTCACTTGCCGTTTGAGGCACAGTAATGAGACCTTCCGTAGTAGCGTTCTCCGGATGCTGGTTGTTGAAGGTGCTTCCGCTTGTGTAGTTGATCACTCGTTCACTATTGGCACCCGTAAGGGGAGCAAATGTACCACTATGGTCGAAATCAATAAACACATACTTAAACAATTTCACGCCGCTGTTGCCTGTGAAAGCGTTAGTCACACTGAACGGATATGTCTGTCCCTTCACCAATACAGCGGGAGCCACCGTCTGTGAATAATCGGTATATGAAACGGTGTCCGCTGAATTGAACGGGCTCCATCCCGCTGGCAACGGCAAGTTGTCGATACCGCCAAATTTCACATTGGCAATACTCGGACTTGCCGCAGTCAAAGAACCAGAGGTGCACAAATCCTTGGTTAACACGATTGTAAGCGTGTCATTACTATGATTATTATCGGCGGTGCAAGTTACATAAACCTTGAATGTCCGTGGGAAATACAATGTCGATAAGTCGATTGGAGTGGTGAATGAGTAAGTCACAGTGTTACCGCTGGTTATATTCACCGGGTTGGTCACTGTAACGGGAGCTTCACCTTCCAACTGATAACTCAAGCTGTAATTGTTGGCTGTGTTAGCACCATGGTTGGAAAGCTGGACAGTGACAGTCTCGTTATTAGTATAGGCATTGTTAGGTGTAACAGGAGCGGTTATGGCTTCAACATCCAAATCAATATTCGGCAAGACTGTATTAACGGTAATCACACCTCTGTCCACAGACTCGCAAGTATAACCAATGCTGAACTTGGTGTTGAATCTGATTGTTGCCTGAGTATAGGTCACAGAAGTTGCCGGATTGAAAGCATTGTCCGTAGCGTATGAAATCACTCTCTTGTTGTAGGTTGAATTCGGCACATTAGGAACAGTAGTTGATCGGAAAACAGGTGCGGTATAACCCAATGAAGAACCTTTGCCATGATGTTCTGCCAGTAATAACAGACTGTTTCCTGTATAATGGAAACCTCCAGGAATAACAAATGCATACCAACCGGTCTGGTTAAATTCCAAATTATCAGCAATCAGGACCGCATTATTGAGTGCATTATTCCACTTATTCTGATAAACCGTATTCATTAATTGCGGAGTCAAGTTGGGGTATGTAACACCACTTGCCGTTTGAACGAAGGAAGTGTCGTTCTTCAAATACAACTTCATGGGGATATTTCCACTACCCACAGTATGCACATATAAGAATACGGTATCAATAATACCCGCACTGAATCCCAATTCATCCTTAGTGTACATAATAATACCCGCTGAATGCTCTTTTGTGAAATCGAATGGTTTGGAATTATTGCTGAGTGAAGCTGTACCAACGGTTGTGCTGGCAGCGAAGTTCTGCGAATCCATAATTCTTCCACTGTAGTAGAACAATGTGGGATTAGCCACAATTGGAGGGGTAGTGAAAGACATACCCTGTGCCAATGCGGTACCGCCAGTTGGCTGATCATAGAAGTAATACTGATTATATGCGCCACCCGTCGGTGTCACCGTCGCAGTACCACCGTATGGAGCTGACATTGTCGTGTCTGCCGGAGTCGCCGGAGTCGCCGGCACATATAATGTTCCACTAATGGTATCATTATTTCTATAGACATACATGTTCGGATTCACCGGGTTCGAATATATTACATAATTGTATATATTATTTTGTGTGGCAGATCCCAATGTCATAGCATTGCCGAAAACGACATCCACACTTGCGTCTGAAGTCACTGGCTGGCTAATAGTATGTTCAGAGTTCAAAGTGGAAGATCCCGTGAAATTGGCTTTTAACTTGAATGTGCCAGCAGGAATGGTATTTGTAGTTGGCCAGGTGTTCGACACATTCACTTTCAGATTGGCATTGGAGATACCACACTGATAGGACACTGGGGCAACCAACCGGTTCGTACTAAGATCATGTAATGGAGTTTGTACATTAATCTGATACCTCATGTGACGTGTAGTACATGACGTATTCGGAGTCAAACCATAAACATAATATACCGCGGTATCATACAACACATCAGGGGTAGTGAAGCTATATGGATTAGCCGTGACTGTGGTAACTGTGCCCGTAGCGGCATCTTCATAGAACCACTTGGTAATACGAGGTGTTTGTGGATTTTGACAAGGAATAGTGTAGGCATGTAAATACTCACCTTCCACTACGGCATCAGCAGGCATAGCGTATGTCTTCTTTGAAACGATTGAACCTGTGATAGTATCATTGCCACGATAGGCAGGTGTACCTATCAGATTCGTCACAATTGTATAATTATAAGTAACATCGGCTGTAGGAGCACTTAAATCGACCGTGTTGGTAAAGGTCACCGTTTTTACCTCGTTCGGAGCAAACGGCTCGTCAATAATATGGGTAACAGTATTGTTATTGAACTTGGCCACCACTTCCACAGTATTGGCAGGAATAGTATTGTTAATCAGATTTCTCACTGTCACCACAATATTCTCATCCAGCAAAGTACAGGTATTGGTAGTAGGAGAAACCAATTCAACTGGCTCCACATCATAAACCGGAACATTGTCGGCAATCACCTGAACAGGAACTTTTTCACTCTGGCAGTCAGCATCCACAAACTGGAACTTCATGTTCAAACGTTTGTTGAATGTAGAATAATTACCTGTATAGTTTGGTGTAGTACCATTCACAGACTTATACAACACACAGTTTGTTGCCGCTGTTGAGTTGAAAGCGGGATAACCTGTAGAACCAGATGCCTCAGCACAATTGTTGCCTCCACAATAGGTTTCAGTCAGAATGATGATATTGCCACCTTCATAATCAAAAGGCACTGGCAAATTGAATGCTACCCAACCTGTTGTATTGAAGAAATAATTGCCGTCATAGATTAAGGTCGCATTGGCGATTTCATCGTCCCACGTAGATACTGGAGAGGCTGTCAATGCATCCAGATCAGTATTCATCACATACATTCTCATCGGGATACCCTGATCACCAGTAGCGGCAGCGGCAGTTGCCACATAAAGCTCGATTCTGGTCAGTTGTCCATTCGCATTCAAATCACTTCCTTTATACAAAATCTTACCACGAGAGAAACCATTGGTAAATACAAATGGCTGTGTGATGTTGTTAGAAGCCGTTGTGGTAACCGTTCCAACTTGCGGAGTATAGAACGTAGCGGGAGCGGAAGCCACATAATAAGTAGTATCATAATAAATTGCAGGGGTTATAAAAGGATTGCCCACATATTGCAGATCCCAAGACTCATATCCAGAATTGGTGTACCAGAACTGAGCCGAGCTCGAAGCGCCAGAAACATCGGTAGCAGTCAAAGTAGCCGGTTCATGATAGTTTGCATGTACAGGGCTTACCACTGTAGGCATTGGAGATTTTCCATAAGACTGGATCGTAACACTCAAAGTATCGTTGGGACGCACACGGTCGCCAGACACTACATCCACCCATACCGCAATGGTATAAGGCACATCCACATTGACCTGATTGTTGGTAAAGTCATACTCAGTAGTAAAAGTATAATCCACAGTCTCATGGCTTGCAATAGTATTGGTAATCGTTGCATTGACAGGGGTACCACCATTGATGGAATAATGGATCGGAGTTCCGGGAAGAAGATCCGTACTACCATTGTTGGTCAACTTGACCACAATATGCTCGTGTCCCAAATCGCAGTTAGTCAACGGATGTTCCAGCGAAAGCATAGCCACCTCATGCGGCATGTGGCTTTCCAAAATAGCATTCACCATCTGACGGCCCACTGTTGAAGGAGTATAAGTTCCATTTGTCAGAGTATAATAAGTGGTATCTCTCAAGGGAGCCTCTTCCTGAACACCCAGGTATGTTCCGCCATCTATCATATCGATACCTACGTACAGAGGACCATTGGTGCTGGTCAACGCGAAGTTGTTGATTTCACCCATTACCCATTGGTTCTCCATAGCGGCTGTCACCGTCATTGTGTCAGAGCCTTCAATGATATTGCCTGATGCGTCTGCCACGACAAAACGGAAATGGCGTCCAACATTGCTGTTGTTAGCGGTATTGGTGATGTATGCTTTGACATGGGTAGCGATCAATGTATCCACCATATTGTACTTGTTCACGTATGCGATATGGTCTGTTCCACCTACAGCAACAGTCGAATAAGTCACATGTTGTCCAGCGACAATAGAGTCGTTTGCATAGCCCACCTCACTGGCAGTTGTCGTCATCAGCCAGGTGTGCTCATTGTTGTCATTGTTCATATCCGACGCGCAATACACTCTCACCACATTGTCACCATTATTATTCAGATGAACACCATTGAAAGAAACCACCATGCTTCTTCTGGAAGCCAAAGAAGGCACTGTAATAGTATCTCTGTATGTGTTAGCGCCAGTAATCTCCAGCATAACCTTGAAGTTGGTCTGCGTATTACGGCCTTCATTGCTGATATTCGCATAAATTCTGGGAGAAACCTCATATTGGGTCGGGTTTGCACCCAAAGCCCAGATATCATTCACAGCCAAGTCGTTGTTGTGGAAATTTCTCACCACCACACGGTCGATGTTGATATTGTTCTTGGCATTGGATTTCGCATCAAAAGCGATATAAATACAGCTTTGGTTGCTATAAGGTGCCAAATCCACCATGTATTTTTCCCATCCAGGAGTGGTATAGGCGTTATTGTAACGTTTCACAAGTGTTGAGGAGGTTCCAGCAGTATTCACAGAGTTAACTGCCGTATAAGTTGTACCTCCATCAGTGGAGATTTTCACGGTAACACCTTCTGTGTTGCTGCTACCTGAATTGTCATGTGCAAACCAATATTCCATGATAGGAGTGGAGGCTCCTTGCAGGATAGTTACCGGCATAATGGCACGTGACTCCGTATTGTTGGCAAACACCTTGGAATTGAAGAACAAACGACCCAAACCATAACTTGGAGAGATATTCGGATAAGTACCCGCACCCAATTGAACGGTCCAGTTACCTGCGCCTGCGTTTCCTATTTGTTCAAAACGCCATGATGGATACAAATCATTGGTAGAGAAGACTTCCTCATAATATGGGAATGCAGCCTGAATCTCGAACGATCCTGTCAATGTGTCATTCAACGTATTATTGTCACCATTGACACGGACGACAAACATATAATTATATATTGTATTGATATTTACCGGGAAGTTGGGCACAACCGTCACTTCCTGGGATTGCAGCGGAGCAATTGTTCCCGATGTCACCGTCATACTACCCGTAGCAGTACCGATAGTATAATAAATGGTAGTCGGTTTAGTGGCAAAATTAAGGTTTGCGCTACCTGTATTCTTAACCATCACTTTAATGGGATATTGTGTTGAAGGGCACTCGTTGCCCAAGACCGGAGAGGTCAATTCGGTGATGGCCAGATCCGTTGCGGGAATAGCACGTGTATAGCAACCCATGTATGTAATGAAATTGTAACGCTGAGCTCCTCTGATATCAGTAGTGACACCCGTTACCGGTTCACATTCAAGTCCTTCAAATGCAATCGGCATCAGTGAATCTGTAGTTGACACAAAACCAAGTGGCATACTTACTGAATTGACATCCTCTCCTCTGCTCGCCAAAGCGTTCTGCCATTCAGCGAAGTTGTTACGAGGTGCCACAAACCAGCCCAAGGATGTACCCACTGAATAATATTCATTATAATCCAGCTTGATGGTTGTTGCCAAAGCGTTGGCAGTGGTATAATTCAGATAAATAGCATAATTCTTGTTCTCGGCAGAAGTACTGGCATTATAGAAAATATTGTTGTAAACATTGATATTGTTGGTTGAGGAAGAAGAACCGGTAATATACAACGGGGCGGACTGGGTGATGTCGGTAGGTGAATACATGTAGCTGCTGTTGTGATACAGGTTGACTTGTTTTGTATTCTGAAGGTTGATGTTATATCTGGCAGTGACCGTCACCTTACCGATGATTTCATTATTGGCCATCATCATGTTGGGTGCCGAAGCGTTTGAACCCGCGTAAGTTGTGGTGGCAATACCTGTACCACCACGCTGATTCATGTGGATTTTGTTGGCAGATATACTGGCGAAATCAGTACAGTTCTGCAAAGCGACACCCTTGAAATCCATATCTGCGGCTGTGGCCATCTGATTGATACGGTTTCCATTGATGGTCCATCTCTTTGCCTGAATGGCATTAACACCTGTTACTGTACAATTGATGGTGTTACCATTCACCTCAAAATTATCTTCTTTATATGCGTTATTCGTGGTACCCGTGAAATACAAGCCAAAGTTAACGCCACTGATGGTATTGTTAGTGAAGTGCATGTCACGGTCTCCCGATCCTCCGGAAGTAAAAGGAGCCGCTGTGCTTATACGTCCTATTGCCGTGGAATTGTAATAGGGAGTGGCTGTAGATGTCACACCCTGAATATCACAATTGTCTATGGTGATATCATGCGAATATTTGCCAACAAATTCAACACAACGTCCCACATTGGTATTCCTGATGGTAACATTCCTGATGGTAACGTATGCCATTTCCGTGAATTTCACTGGAGGATTATTGCCATTATTCGCAATAATCACCGCACTTCTATTCACACCAGGTGCTGCTTGGAAAGTAATGGTATTATTGCTATCCAAGCCAGGGTATTGGTCATCGAAATCAAAACCCGTATAGGTACCAGGATTGATATTAATGGTGACAGGACCGCCAAAACCACAACGGTAGAACCGTTCCTTCATGTATCTCACGGTCGGGAAATTGGCTGTAGGTCCGCCCAAGGTATAGGTTCCGGACAAGGCGCTATCGCAACCATAGCCATCGTAGGTGATGGTATCATCCGTACGTCGGTCCAGAGTGGTCACATTATTACGTGAAGACACCCAAACTCTGATGTAGTTGGAGTCGCGCAAGGCAACGTGGTTACCCACCACGATGGTGTCAGTATAGTCCAAACACAAATCTCCCGTCCAAGAAGCGCTCGGCTGTTGAACACCATTGACGCTCCATCCGAAAGTGGCGGAAGTCATGTGGTTCGGATTGGTTTCTGTGGCGAGACCTTTGTTTCGGAACACCACCTTGATGGGATAAGTCTGACCAGTGGTCATACGGTCCGGATACATGGGCAACTGGAATGAGCCAGGTTCCATCTTGGCATCATTAACAGCCAACGACTGAGTTGTATTCAATGTAAAAGTTCTTGTCTCATAGCAGCTGCTTCCATGAACATCCTTAACGTAAATGTGGTAAGTGATAGTTGTTCCATAGCACTGCATGGGGATAGTCCAGTTGTATGCCACCTGGCCATAGCCAAGTTGGTAATACTGCATCGTATTTGCGATGGTGTCCGACTCACCGGTACTTGTCTCATACCAGAAAAGCACAGAGGATGTATCAATCGCGTCATTATCAGTAAGTGTCGCATTCACCACGAAAGGACCTGTAAAGTCGTTAATCGTTCCAGAGAAAATCTTGTTTTGTGTTTGCCCATTATTGTTGATATACGTAGTATTTGTCAAGGTGATTTCCGGTGGCACCAGCTCCACATTGGAATAAATCACTTTCACATTATCGATATACCAGCCCGCACACACCTCAGTACCTGAACCCGCACCTGAATTATGGGTAGTGAGAAAACGGAGACGGAAATACTGGTTATTATCTCCGACAACGAACTGCGACAAGTCAAACAACTCTGTTTTCCACCAGCTGTTGTTCGGCACCGCGGCATTATTGTTTTTTTGCCAAACAGTGTACCAATTCTGAGAAACATTACCCTCATTGATAACCTCCGCATGGCCGTGATAGAATGGGCTATTCACCGTATAAACCAATGTGGTAAACGGGGTATAGTCAATATCACCCTGAGGAGAAACATTAGTTGACACCTGATATGCGATATTGCTTCTATCATTGTTGTTCACCTTGCAAATTTGGTCAAACTGCAAGTAAACGTATGGGCATGACCGATCCACCTCTATCGCACGTGTCACTGACGCGCAGTTACCAACGGTTGGATACGAAGGCGTATGGAAAGATGCCGGTGAAGAAACATATAGTGAAGAATCCTTTCTCCAGTTGGGTTCACCAAACAAGTTTGTTGTGGTCATCTTCACAACATCACCATCAAAGTTTTCTTGGAAAACGACGATGGTATCCAGCAATTGCGCTGACAACACGAACGGCATTACAAGGGCGAGTAATGAGAACAATAACTTTTTCATTTTCAGAATGTTATATTAATACTTTTTTTCTTTTTCTTCTTGTATAATAATATTTATAATATGCACTTTTAAGCAAAGGACAAAAATAATAAAAAAAAGCATACGAAACGCATTTTTTCGTATGCTTTTTTGATAAAAAAATCAAATTGAATTTCCGGGGTCACATTTCAACCTTCACCCTCGCACAGACCATGGTTCCACCGCATCTGACCACTGACCACTGACCACTAATCACTTCCACCTTTCAGTTTTCAACTTTCCAAGTAAACATCGATCAATCCCTCTGGGGCTGCAATATGTATCTGTTTGTTTTCGCGATCAACATTTTTGAAGATTTCATCGATAGCCGGAATGAGGATTTCCGTCCCCTCGTGGTCGATTTGCATAATCGGATGGTGGCTGATGTCAATAAAATCCCGGCACACCCCAATATCTCCTTTCTCTTCATCTATCACCTTAAAGCCTATGACTTCATGGAAATAGAAACGGTTACCTGTCAGGGGTGGAAGTTCTGACATAGGCAGATATAATTCTGCTTTAATCAAGCTTTTAGATTCCTCTTCATCCACATCCTGGAATTTTATCACGAAAGTGTTCGCGCCCCGATATTGGATATTCTCAATCAGATACGGCAGTTTTTCTCCGTCCAAATCAATGAACACAGCATCCAGATCCGCATACTTTTCCGGTTCGTCCGTGTCGAAATAGCAACTCAACTGTCCTTTGATACCAAAGGATTTGGTGATATGTCCCAAATAAAAATATTCGTTTTTCATAATAAGATTGCTTGCCTATATTTTGCAGAGTAGAGGCATGCCTCTACTCTACCCCAATTTAAAAACAAAATAGACGCAACCCTTTTGTCGCGTCTATTCTGTAACTCATTGACCTGAAATTTATTCAGCAGGAGTTTCAGCAGCTTCGGCGGGAGCTTCTGTAGCCTCTGCGTTAGCAGCTTCTTCAGCAGCTTTAGCTTCTGCTTCGGCAGCCTCAGCCTCAGCGGCAGCGGCATACTTGGCAGCGACCTTAGCGGAGATAGCTTCTCTCACTTTGGTTTCAGCTTCCAAACGGGCTTTCATTTCCTTGCGGCTCTTGTCAGCGTCTTCACGTTTGATGTTGCTGATTTTCGACTCCTTGTCTTGTTTCCAAGCATCGAATTTACGGTCAGCGTCCAATTGGGTCAACGCGCCTTTGGCGATTCCACCTCTCAGATGCTTCATCAAATAAACACCTTCGTGTTTAAGAATCGAACGGGCGGTATCTGATGGATCAGCGCCAGCTTCAACCCAGTACAACGCTCTGTCAAAGTTTAAATTCACTGTTGCAGGATGGGTCAGCGGGTTGTAGGTGCCGATCTCTTCGATATAGCGTCCGTCACGTGGTGCACGACCATCTGCAATTACAATGTGGTAGAAAGGTTGGTTCTTCTTGCCACGTCTTTGTAATCTGATTCTTGTTGCCATAACTTTTAATATTTAATACGGTTAAAATTTGAGGGTGCAAAAATACACAATTTTAGCACACAAAAAGCCGAAAGAAAAATTTTTTTTGATTTTTTTCCGAAAGAATGATTTTGTATTCATTTTTTATGTATTTTTGCAGTCACAAATTCAAACGGCCCATTAGCTCAACTGAATAGAGTATTTGACTACGGATCAAAAGGTTGCAGGTTTGAATCCTGCATGGGTCACCAACAAAAAAAAGCACTTTCCAAGTGCTTTTTTTCATTTATTCATGCTTCATTCGGCATATTTGCCGTATCTTTGCAGCCGCTATGATACAGATAAACAAACTGTCGGTCAACTTTACCGGCGACTACTTATTCAGAGATATCTCCTTTGTGGCGGGTGACCGCGACCGCATCGGTTTGGTGGGCAAAAACGGTGCGGGAAAATCCACCCTGCTCAAAATCATCCACAAGGAACTCGAACCCGAATCCGGCAGTATTGTCATCACTTCCGGCTTCAAGACTGGTTACCTTCCCCAAGAAATTTTAGGAAATTACGACAAGACCATCTGGGAAGAGACCATGTCATGCTTTGTAGAACAACGCCGACTGGAGGCGAGAATCCGCGACATCAACGCCAAACTCGCCGACAGGGAAGACTACGAATCTGACGAATATATCAGTCTTGCCCAGCAGCTTTCCGACGCCACCGACCGTTTCCACCATCTTGGCGGCGCCACCATGGAAGGCGATGCCGAGAAAGTGCTTATCGGCTTGGGGTTCAAAGCCTCCGACTTCTCCCGACCCATGGCGGAATTCAGCAACGGCTGGCAAATGCGCGTCAACCTGGCAAAAATCCTGCTGCAACAGCCTGAAATCATCTTGCTCGACGAGCCCACCAACCACCTCGACATTGAGTCTATCCAGTGGCTGGAAGACTACCTCGCCAATTATGCAGGTTGCCTTATCCTGGTGTCGCACGACCGTGCTTTCCTCGACCGCGTCACCAACCGCACTGTCGAAATCACCTTCGGCAGCTTGCAAGACTACAAATGCAGCTATTCACAATACGTGGAACAGCGTCTGGAACGCATTGAATCACAGCAAAACGCATTCGAAAACCAGCAAAAAGAAATCGCCCAGATAGAACGTTTCATCGAGCGTTTCCGATACAAAGCCACCAAAGCCAAACAGGTGCAAAGCCGTATCAAACTGCTTGACAAAATGGAAAAAATCGAAGTGGAAAGCATTGACCACTCGTCCATTTCGTTCAAGTTCCCCCCTGCCCCACACTCGGGCCGGGTGACCGTCGAAACCGAAGGACTTAACCTGGGTTACGGCAATCTGGAAGTGCTGAAAAACATCGATTTTCATTTGGAAAGAGGCGAAAAGGTGGCTTTCGTAGGCCGTAACGGAGAAGGCAAATCCACCATGGTCAAGGCCATCGTGGGCGAGCTGGCCCCGCAAAGCGGCAAACTGACCCTGGGCCACCAAGTGGTCATCGGCTACTATGCCCAGAACCAATCCCAACTGCTCAACCCCGACAAAACCGTCTTCGAAACCATCGACGACATCGCCGTGGGTGACATACGTCCTAAAATCAGAACTATCTTGGGCAGTTTCCTTTTCGACACCGAAGACACTGAAAAAAAAGTGCGCGTGTTGTCGGGCGGCGAGAAATCCCGTCTGGCTTTAGCCAAACTCCTACTCTCTCCATTCAACCTGCTCATCCTCGACGAGCCCACCAACCACCTCGACATGCAATCTAAGGATGTGCTCAAAAACGCGCTCCTGCAATACGAGGGCAGCATGATCCTCGTCTCCCATGACCGTGACTTCTTGCAAGGCCTCAGCACCAAAGTCTTCGAATTCAAAGACCATCACATCAAAACCTACATCGGCGATGTATATGATTTTCTCGAGAAAAAGAAAATGGACTCGCTGAAAGAATTGGACAAAAGAGCACAAATGGCTGGCAACAGCGAAAAAACCGAGAGTTCCAACAAAATCAGCTGGGAGAAGAAGAAAGAAGAGGAAGCCGCCAAGCGGAAACTCAAGAACCGCCTGAGCAAATTGGAGAGCGAAATCAACGATTTACAGCAGCAATTGAGCACCATCGAAGCCAAAATTTCCAACCCTTCCGAATACGCTGCCGAAATCAATTCGGGCGAACTCTATACCCAATACAATGACATCAAAAACGCCATCGAAGAAAAGGAGATGGAGTGGCTGGAACTGCAGGATAGTTAATAGGGGACAGAAATTAATAATTAACAATTAATAATTAATAGTTATTGATTAATAGTTGAGAATTGACAAATCAAAGTCTATATACTGATTCCATTAACCATTAACTATTAACTATTAACTATTAACTATCAACTGACCACTGAATCCTGAATCCTGACCCCTGACCCCTGACCCCTGACCCCTAAAACCTAAAACCTAAAACCTAACCCCTGACCACTGACCACTGACCACTGACCACTAACCACTAACCACTGTTATTAAAAATAGGCTGTTCACAATTTTACAATCAAATTGTTTAATGCTGCATACCAATTTCATATTTTTGTTCGTTAATTTATATTAGTATCGATAAATAAAAAACGAACATAATGAAATCAATCTTCCAAAACATTCTCATCGCAGCCATCATCCTGTGTTCCTCGTCATTGCTGGCCCAGAAGCCAGTTGCCTACGACTCGCCGCGATACGAATACAAACTTGCCAAGGAACTTTTCCAGAAACAAAAATACGGTTCCGCACAGCAATATTTCAAGCAAGTTTACGAATTCAGCGAGGACAAACAACAGGACTTGAAAGCCGAATCCTATTTTTACATGGGTTTGTGCGCCGCAAAACTGAGCAATCAGGATGCCGCCTTCCTGCTCAGCGACTTTATCCGTCAATACCCTGTTCATGCTTTCGTTCCCCAAGCCCACTACCACTTGGGCATGTACTATTTTTCCACCAAACAATACAAAAAAGTATTGGAGCAGTTCGACGAAATCGATGAAAGAGTGGTGAATAAAGATGATCTGGCCGAATTCCGTTTCAAAAAAGGGTACAGCTATTTTGCCACAGGAAAATATGCAGAGGCAAAAGCCTTGCTAAAACAGAGTAGCGAGGAAAATGGTCCCTACCATTACAGAGCCCTGTATTACTTGGCTCACATGGCATACTCCGAAAAACAGTACGAGGCCGCCTTGGAGGATTTCCAGAAATTGCAGAATGTGCCTGAATACAAAGACGAAGTGCAACAATACCTGATGCAGATTTATTTCATCCAGGAACAATATGACAAGGTCGTGGCCATGGCACCCACAGTGATGACGGAAAGCAACTTGAAGAACCAACCCGAATTGTATCGCACATTGGCGTTATCCTACTACAACCTCAAGGATTTCGACAATGCCGAATCAACATTCCGCCCCATCCTCAACAATGACAAAGTCCAACTGGAACGCAATGACTATTTCGCTATCGGCTATACCTTCTATCAAAACAAGAAGTATGACGAAGCCATCAAAAACCTGTCTCAGACAACAAAGCAGAAGCCTGCCGACGAAATGACACAAAACAGCTACTATCTGATTGCCGATTGTTATCTGCAACAAAAAGATTATCAAGCGGCTTCACAAAGTTTCCTGCAAGCTTCCAAATACAGTTTCATTCCCGACATTCAAGAAGACGCCTTGTACAATCACGCCAAATTACAGTACGAGACATCCTCCAGCCCTTTCAACAGCGCCATCAAAGCATTGGAAGACTATATCAACAAATACCCATACTCCTCCCGCTCACAGGAAGCCAACAGCTACTTGGCCTCCATTTACATGTCCACCAAGAACTACCAAAGCGCCATCAATTCATTGGAAAAAATCGACATCAAAAGTCCATCATTGTTAAGGGCTTACCAACGTTGCACCCACTTCCGCGCTTTGGAGATGATAAACAACCGCAACTATAAGGATGCCCTCAAAATGCTCAACAAATCACTCACCTACCCCATGGACAAGACCATCAACACAGAAAACCTCTATTGGAAGGCCGAATGTGAATACCGCAGCGAGAAATACAGAGACAGCTATTATTCCTTCCAGAATTACATGAAGGCCTCCAATGCCACCGCTGATGTCAATTACAACAACGCCCAATACTCATACGGTTATGCGGCTCTGAAACTCAACAAATATTCTGAAGCAGCCCAAGGATTCCGTAAATACCTACAAAAAAGCGACGACGTTGATATTGAAGCGGATGCGACAGCACGTTTGGCCGACTGCTACTATATGCAAAAAGACTTGAGAACTGCCATCAAATACTACGAACAATGTCAACAGTTAGGGCGGAAAAACGCTGACTACGCCATGTTCCAAACCGCCAAATGTTACAGCTATCTCAACGATTACGACAAAAAAATCGATGCCTTGGAGCGACTGATGAGCAGCTACCCCAAGTCAAGCTATAACGATGATGCGGAGTATGAATTGGCTTCCACCTATCATGCTCAAAACGAATACGGTGCTGCCATTGCCGCCTATAAGAACTTCATCCTTAAATACCCCAAAAGCCCCTATATCAGACAGGCACACAACAAATTGGCCCAGTCATATCTGAACACACAAGATGTAAATATGGCTATTTCCACCTTCAAATATGTGTTTGAAACCTACCCTGGCTCACAGGAAGCCAAAGACGCATTAGCCAACTTGGAGAATATTTACAGCGAGACCGGCAACACCAGCGACTTCTTCGCATACATCAAATCACGGAATTTGAATATCTCTGCCGACAAGCAGGATTCCATCAGCTTCAAGGCTGCCGAGAACAAATATATGCGAGGCGACTGTGACGCAGCCATCAAGGGGTATAACGACTATCTGCGTCAGTTCCCCAACGGCTTGTTCGCCGCCAAAGCATTATACTGCAAGGGCGACTGCGAATATGGCACCGGCGACTATGACAACGCCTTGGCTTCCTTCGAGAAATTGGTCAACAATTACAACACGGAATACAACGAAACCGCATATCGCAAGGCTGCCAGCATCCTTTATGGCAAAAAAGAATACAACCGAGCCTTGGTTTATTTCAAGAAATTAGTGGAATACGCTTCCACTGAAAACAACATCATTTATGGCAACAATGGCTGCATGCACTGCGCATACGAATTGCGCCAGTACCGCGATGCCTACAATGCCGCCACCAACATCATGCTTTCCGGACAGAACGACAACGACCTGCAAAACGAAGCCCTGATGATTGCCGGCAAATCGGCCATTGCCTTGAGTGACAATACCAATGCTCTCAAATATCTGACACGTCTTTCAAAGAACGGCAACAATGACCAGTGTGCCGAAGCCGCTTATTTAGTGGCCCTCATCCACTATAATGACAACAATATAGACCTTTGCGAGAAACAGATTAAAGAGATTCTGGCATCCGACTACACTTCCGAATATTGGTACGCTTCTACCTTTATTCTTTATGGTGATGTGTATTTGGCCAAGGGCAATGCCTTCCAGGCCCGCTATACCTACCAAAGTATCATCGACAACTATGAAGGCGAGGACTTGAAGAAAGTGGCGGAAGACAAGATTGCTGCCCTCGACAAAATGGAAGAAGGGGGAGAGAATTAACAATTAACAATTAACAATTAATAATTAATAGTTGATAGTTGATAATCCATCACTAACCACTAACCACTAATCACTAACCACTAACCACTAACCACTAACCACTAATCACTAACCACTAATCACTAACCACTAACCACTAACCACTAACCACTAACCACTAACCACTAACCACTAACCACTGACCACTGACCACTGACCACTGACCACTGACCACTAACCACTAACCACTGACCACTAACCACTGACCACTAACCACTGACCACTAAAACCTGTAACCTAAAACCTGTAACCTAATACAATGAAACGAATCATCTTAACAGCAGCCATAATTTGCATTGCCAGTTGGGCTTTCGGCCAGGCGATTGACACCGCCCGTTTCCGTCTGAATTTCAACCCGCAGTTAAACAATGTGCAAAAAATCAACCAACAGGCGGTCATCAATGACACGGTAAAGGAGAACGTCAAATTCGACTATTACATCACACCGGCACAGATGGATGTGACCTTCTCCCCTACCCCCATCAAAGCCAGCAAGTTGGCCCC
>CACXXY010000011.1 GCA_902771655.1 uncultured Bacteroidota bacterium
ATTCCCAAAATTTGAATAGGAATCGAATGAATAATTGAAAGTAGGTTTGCTGGTGTTGAAAATACTTGAAATCCAAGTGTTTGGAGAAGCCAATGCGTCCAAGGAAGCGTCATACATGGAGCAGAGAAGTTCCGCCGCAACTTTGTCCCCGTTTTTGTCCTTCAGTCGAATCTGATATTGTTCCTGACTGCCCGGCAGAGTCTTGTCACGGAAAGTCAGAAAGTCGAAGTCTATTTTTTTATGGCTGAATGGAATATTGAAATTTAAGCTTTTTTCATATTGTTTGTTGTTTTGCGTGACAAAGGCATGGACAACCACTCTGCCGAGGTCCTTTTCTGTAACAGTATAGCTAAAATCAGTTTTGCCTTGGCTGAGTTTTATCCATTTGGACTCCACTAATTCATCATTGGATATGATTTCGCATAGTACCATGGCATTTTTCAGGTAACTTCCCAAAGTGAAATGAATGGTTTTACCCACCTCTATGGTGGTTTTGTCGGGAGTGGTCAGCCAAATAGGTTCGTATGCCGTGCATTTTTTACTTTTTTCATCATAAATCAGCACATAATACTCTTCTTTGATTTCATTTTGGTCTTTATCGTGAGTGATTAAACTGATTTTGTAATAGCCTTCCTGAAGATTTTTCATATCCTGAATGATGAAGGGATTTTTACCATCCGTTTCAAAATCATCATGTTTAACAGTTTTTAGGACCTTCCAATTGCTCTTCTGCAGCTCCTTGTTGAAATCAAGATAGGATAGTTTTTGTACCATTTGAGCGGAATCAGACAGATAATAATCGGCTTCTGAGCAGCTGTATTTGTAATTTTCAGGAGCTTGCAAGGCTTCGATGCGGTAATGGATGGTGCCTTTTTGGGCTTCACCAGCCAAGTTGGTGATTTTCACAGGAAACTGGTTCTTCCCGTTCAAGGCAATGCTGTTGGGGAATTCGGCATTGATTAGCAGTCCGATTTTACTGACTCTCACCCAAGTGGAGCCGCTGTGGGTTTCGCCTGTGATATCGGTCACATCTACACTGACTTCGTAGGTGTAGAGTGGATTATAGCGTTGGTTTTCCAAGTCGGGCTGGGCAATGAAATCGATATGAAAATTGCCTTCATTATCGCTGGTTGTCTCGCCATGGGCTATTTCCTGTGATTTCCCTGCAGGTTGCCACCACCACCAACGCCACCAGGGGAAGGAGGCCTTTCGTACCACATGGTATTTTACGCTTGCTCCGTCAATGCCATAGCCGGCGTAGGCCTTCACATGGCCTTCAACACTCACGTTTTGCCCGATTTTGAACTCTTCGGTGGGCTGGTCCAAGGTGATTTCAAAAGTGGGGCGCTTGTATTCTTCTACCGAGAAATAATGGGAATCCAAATGTTTTGTCTCCTTCTTGATCTTAAAGTGAAACTGTCCTGTCAAACCTTGGCTTGGAAGTACGAATTTTCCTGATACAGAGCCATATTCGTTAGTTGTAAGTTGTTGTTCGGAAACTTTTTGATAGTTGGCATCATATAGTTCAACGGTAATATTCCGCCCATTGTCTGTCTTTTGCTGAAGTATGGCGTCTCCTTTGCTTGTGGTTTCCACCAAAATCGTCTTGAAATAGACTGTTTGTCCAGGTCTGTATATACTTCGGTCGGTGAATGTATAGGCTTTCTCATAGATATTGACTTCAGGATTATCATGGTACCTGCCCCAATATTGGCGTCTGATAATTTGATATTTATCCTGATTCCAAGTGGTATATGCAGCAAATGTATAGGTGTTTTCAGCTATGTCACAGGAGCATCTTCCGTCCGCATCGCAGTTGATTGTCGTGGTTTTGGAAGGTTTTTTGGCGTTGTAATTAGGATAGAAACTTATACAGACTTCCGCACCTTTGAGAGGGTGTCCTGTGGTGCGGTCGAACACGAAAAACTCTAATTTTTTGTCATTTTGCCGGTATTGTGCGTCAATATTGGTGACTTGCAAGGTATAAAAAGAGTAACCTTTGTGATTCTCGTTGGTGAAGGGGGCATCGGAAGCCAGCAACAAATAAAAGCCTGCGTCTAATGAGGGCAGCAGAAAATGTCCACTCACGCTTCGATAGTCCTTTTCGTTTGGAGCATTGAGTTTGGTTTCATAGACCTTTTTCTGCTGTATCAGCCAAGCGTATAATTTCGTGTTATCCGTGCTTCTTTTCAGCTCATATTCTTCTTCTTTACATGAAATAATACGAAAATACAGGTTCTCGCAATTTTTATAATCGAAAGTGACGAGGTTGGCTTGGTTGGCTGGAATAATATTGTTGCCGCTGAATTTTACCTCAGAGCTTTTGATAATATCAATTGTGGCTTTGGCATTGTGTGCTTCTACGGATTTCGGTGCCGTCGCAATGGTCTTGTTGAACCATTCAACAGCGGTCACATAATCATTTTTATATTCCGGATGGGCATTTTTGTCGTATTTCTCCGCTCTGCCTTGGTAAAATTTGCCCATGGAGTAGGCGACCATCTCATAACCTTCTTTGCCCTGATATTGTTTTTCCATGCTGGTGAGTGCCGCTAATTGCAAATCAGAGGCATTGTCCAGATTGCTGTGTGTGCCTAAATACTCGAAACGACGCAAGGTGGCGTCTAACAAGGCTCTGCTGTCAGGTTCGTTCAGATGCAAAAGAGTCAATTCTTGCAAGGTGTATAGGGTGAGATAGGAAAATGACAATTCATCTGTGGCAGGAATATCAATACTGGCAAATTGTTGAGGTTCAGCCCAGTATCGCTCATCATTCACATCAAAAGGAATCTCAGGTATCGGCAGTTCATAGATTTCATTCTGCAGAAAATCCAAAAAACGGAAAGCTAGAAAGTCGTACAAAGTGGGGCGGTAGGCTTCCGAAGTTACCGAATCTAACAAAACAGCGTACTCTTTGATGGGAATTTTGCTGAGTGCTTTTTTGTTCTCGATAGAAAGCAGATAATGTTTGATGATTTCCTTCGCGAAGCGTTGCGCGTCCCAGGTGTTGAAATCAGCGACGGCATTGGCCTCCTCGTCGGCGAGGGTTGTGCGGTCCATGATCCGCCAGCGGTTCTGCTGATAATAGGCAGACAGCAGTTGGGCCATGCAGCTTTGCCAGATCGCCACATTGGCAGGGTTGCTCTTTTGTTGCTCAATCTGCTGATTGATAGATAGATAAATAGTGTCAAAGGCGTTGTCATACTGCTGCATTTGTTTTTCGTACAGTTTCAGCTGCCGCTGGATATCTTTGGGGCTTTGTTGTGCAAAAGTTGCCATAATGCAAAAGAAAAAAAGTGAAACGATAAGCGTGGTTCTTTTCATATCTTATAAATTTCTATATGAACGTGCAAATTTACAAAATAGTTTGGATTGTTGATATTTTTACAAGTTTAAACCAATAAGTGCCGAAGGCACGATATTTTAGTAACCCCGCACGCAGCGAAGCATAGTGTGGGGCGGAACGGTAAAATGTCATATCTCCATGTGCTGGCGGCATGCTACATCTTATGTACCAGAAAATCAGTGAGAAAAAATAAAAATAAAAAAATGAGGGAAAATCAAATTTTATTACAATATTTTTTGTATTTTTGCCGTTAGAAATACAAGAATCAAAAAACATACAGTCATGATTGAGAAAAAGTCAGACAAAGGCAATCTGGAAAAGAGAAAAACATCGTTTCTCTTAATCGGTTTTGCCGTCGTCCTCGCGCTTACTTACGTAAGTTTCGAGTTGTTCGCCTCCCGTGACAAAGGCACGGTGATGGCCCTTGACGATGACGAATTCATCGAAGTGATGGATGAAGACGTTATCGCAACCGACCAAACCCCTCCCCCGCCACCACCACCAGTGGCTCAGCAACAGGAAGTGGTCTTGAATATTGTGGAAGACAATATCAAGGTTAACACGGACTTCGATTTCAGCCAGGATTTCGATGAAAATTTGGAAATTGAGGAATACGTTCCCATTGAAATCGTGGAAGAAGAGGCAGAAGAAGCACCTGTTGTCCGTTTTGCGGAAAAAATGCCCGAATTTCCAGGTGGCACGGAAGCTATGTATTCTTTCCTCCAAAAAGAGTTGACTTATCCTGAAGTGGCCCGTAACAATGGTATCCAGGGAACAGTTCTGCTGGAGTTTGTGGTGGAAAGAGACGGAAGCGTTAGTAATGTGAAACCAGTGGTTTCCCTTTTCCCTGAATGTGATGCGGAAGCAATCCGTGTGGTGAAGAAAATGCCAAAATGGAAACCCGGTGAACAGTTGGGTAAGCCCGTCAGATGCTACTTCAACATTCCTATCCGTTTTACTTTACAGTAAACACTCAATCAACGTCATAAAAAGAGACTTCTTGTAGGTCTCTTTTTTTTTAAAATGAATTTTAAAATGTGATTTTTGTGGTGAAGAGGATCTGTCTTGTCTATTTGCCACGAAAACAAAGTGTTACCATAATCAGATGAAATGATTCAAAACAATGAAGTTGAAAAAAATCACCCTTTTGTTTTTATCCTCAATACTGATGTTACAACTGTCTGCGCAAGAACCTGCCACATGCTTTCGCATCCAGTTGAAAGATAAAAGCCAAAGCCCGTATTCTATAACTCGTCCCGATGAATTTTTGTCGCCACGAGCTATCAACAATAAGGCAAGATACAATATTCCTATTACTGTCGAGGATCTCCCGGTCAATCCCCAGTATAAACAGCAGATATGTGCGCTTGATGCTACTGTCCGGATTCTTTCAGAGTCAAAATGGCAAAATACTGTGGTTATATATTGCCCTGATTCATCGGTGCTTGATGCTGTGAAAGCACTTCCTTTTACGGATACCACAGTGATACCCGTCTCCTCATACGTTTTGATGGAGCATCAGGAAAAAAAAGAGGTTGTTCCGAACAACAATAATAATTTGTTACAGAGCGACTTGTATTTTGATTCCTTGTTTGATTATGGCCCGGCATGGGCACAGATAGCCTTTCATAATGGGCATCGTTTGCATGAACTTGGCTTCTATGGCGATGATATGTTGATAGTGGTGATGGACGGAGGCTGGGAAGGATTCAGTGATATTTCTTATTTCCGGACTATGTATGAAAATGGGCAACTTGTCGGCACCCGAGACCTGATTCCCGACCATGATAATGTGTATGAAGGGGGAACACATGGTACTAAAGTGACTTCCATTATGGCAACATCTGTCAATGGTACATACATCGGAGCCGCTCCCCATGCCCGCTATTATTTTATTTTGTCTGAAAATCCTTTCAGCGAGGAACTGATAGAAGAGGACTTTTGGGCCCAAGGAATTGAAATCGCGGATAGTTTGGGTGCGGATGTGGTTAATTCTTCTTTGGGATATTCAACCTTTCCGGATTTTCCCCAGGGGAATTTTACATACCAGTCTTGTGATGGCATGGCCAGCATCGCTTCCCGAAATGCCAGTCTGGCATGCCAGAAGGGTATTGCAGTGTGTGTGTCTGCTGGTAACGAGGGTAATAATTCATGGCATTACATTACTCATCCAGCGGATGCCTTTGATGTGCTGACGGTGGGTGCTGCCCGTGCTGTTGACAGTGCAATGGGTCCTTTTTCCTCTTATGGCCCCAGTGCCGATGGCCGTGTTAAACCGGATGTGACAAGTGTGGGTTGGGATACTTTCGTGGTAAATCTGGACGAGAGTGTTGCCCCTGGTAGCGGAACCAGCTTCGCAAGCCCTGTCATGGCAGGGTTGACAGCTTGTCTGCGACAGGCTCTGCCTCATAAAAACGCATTGGAAATAATGGATATCATTCGTCAGCATGGACATCGGTACAATACTCCTGATACTTCCATGGGCTATGGTATTCCCGATATGTATCAGGCATATCTCGATAACGTCCCCGAACAGTGTACGTCAGCCAAAGTTCAAACAAAGCTCTTGGTATATCCGAATCCTTGCACAGATAAGCTGGTAATACCCAACCCGGAATATACTATTCAGAAAATAGAAATATACGATGTAAGTGGAAAATTGATATATCGTCATGACAATTGCGGAAGGTCAATAATACAAATGCCTGTCAATCAACTGATAGATGGTTTTTATATAGTCAAAATTTTTGCCTCAAATGGCATAGAGACCACGAAAATCATCAAGCGTTAAATGGAAAAAAATCCGTAACTTTGCAACCCAAAATTTTGAGTATGCTGAAAATAGAAAATTTACATGTTTCCATCAAAGGAAAAGAAATATTGAAAGGTGTCAATTTGGAAATTAACCCCGGAGAAGTCCATGCCATTATGGGCCCTAATGGTACGGGAAAAAGTACTTTGGCATCAGTAATCGCCGGTAAAGAAATATTCGAGGTTACCGAAGGTAGTATTACCTATAAAGGCAAAAATCTGTTGGAAATGCCTGTGGAACAGCGTGCCCGTGAGGGTATTTTCATCGGTTTCCAATACCCGGTGGAAATACCAGGAGTCAGCATTTCCAATTTTATGCGTACAGCCCTGAATGAAATTCGCCAGTATCGCGGACAAGAGGCCCTGTCGGGTGCACAGTTCCTCAAACTGATGGAAGAAAAGAAAAAAGTGGTGGAATTGACGGCCAAGTTGAGCAACCGTTCGGTGAATGAAGGTTTTTCCGGTGGTGAGAAAAAGAAAAATGAAATTTTCCAAATGGCTATGCTCGAACCCACACTCGCCATACTTGATGAGACGGATTCAGGCTTGGATATCGATGCTTTGCGTATTGTTGCCAATGGCGTTAATCAATTGAAAACCAAAGATAACGCTACGGTTGTCATTACCCACTATCAGCGTTTGCTGGATTACATTGTGCCAGATATCGTACATATCCTGTTCGATGGAAAAATAGTGAAATCCGGTCCGAAAGAATTGGCAAAAGAACTGGAAGCCAAAGGTTATGAGTGGATCAAGTCGGAATATAACGCAGGTAAACTGAATTAGTATGGAGAAGTTTATTCAATATTTGCGACAGACGTTTGCCGAGGTGAAGTCAAAATTGCCCAATGACAAACAGTCAAAAGTGTCCACTTTGAGGGAGAAGGCATTAAATCTCATCATTTCAGAGGGATTGCCCAATTCAAAAGATGAGTTGTGGCGTCATTTCCCTATCGAGAAACAAATATCCTCATCATACGATATTCAGTTGGATGCGGATCCTTATCAACCTGTGGAACAATATTTTAAGTGCAATGTGAGCGACATCAACACGGATATGTTCACGATGCTGAATGGCTGGTATGTCCATAAAAATGCTCCCCTGACGACCTTCCCCAATGGTGTTATTGTTGGAAGTATTATGGCCGCTGTGGAACAGTATCCCGAGTTGGTATTGTCGCATTTGACCAAATTTTATTCTGACAAAGCCGACAAGTTTGTCCGTCTTAACGAGCTTCTTTTCAACGATGGTTTCTTTGTGTATGTACCGGATGAGGTCTCCGTGGAGAAACCAATGCAGTTTGTATCTATCGTCAACAGTCCGCAAAAATTGATGATTAACAATCACAATCTGGTGATTTTGGGAAGAAATGCTTCACTGTCGTTGGTGCAGTGCGATGATTCGTTGCAGCAAGACCAGAGTTTTACCAACAATGTAAGTGAAATGATACTGGAGGAGGGTTCACATTTGCATTTTTATAAAATGGAGAACAAAGATGCGCAGACTATGGAGCTGAATCATGTGTTTGTGCACCAGAAGGGCCATTCCACTTTCTTTTCCAATGCTATTACCTTCAATGCCGGAATTTTGCGCAACATGATTCATGTGGATTTGGCAGAACCGTTTGCGGATGCTAAATTGTATGGTTTGTATTTGGTTGACAAAAAACAATTTGTTGATAACCAGGTATATGTAAACCATATTGTGCCAGATTGCACGAGCTATCAGTTGTACAAAGGCATTGCGGACGATGAGTCGCATGCGAACTTTAATGGACATATCGTCGTAAGACCTCAGGCACAACGAACCTCCGCCTATCAGACCAATAAAAACATAGCCTTGACGGATGATGCGAAAATCACCACCAAGCCGTTTTTGGAAATTTACGCCGATGATGTGAAATGCAGTCACGGTGCCACCATAGGACAATTGGATGAAGAGGCGTTGTTTTACCTGAAATCCAGGGGCATTTGTGAACGCAATGCCCGGGCACTGCTGATGTATGCTTTTGCCAATGAGGTGGTTAATTTTGTAGAAATCGACTCTTTGCGTGAACGTCTGTTAGACATGACGCAGAGACGCCTCAGTGGAGAACTGTCCGCATGCAGCCATTGTGCTTTCCCCTGTGGTGAGGAGAAAAGTTTTTCGTTCAAGATTGATTTGAGTAAGATATAGTAATGTGCTAATTATTAATGTGCTAATGTGCTAATTAATTAGCAAAATAGTTAATTAGCAAATGTGCAAATTGGATTTTGAACTTTGAATTTTGAATTCAATTTAAGGTCAAAGCAGTGAAGTATTAATATGAATATCGAGCTTTTGTGTATTGGCAAGGAAAATGCGGATGCTTTTGAAGAAGCGTTGAGTCAGTACATCAAAAAAATCAAGCTGTATAATAATTTCGACTTGGTGGTTATTCCCTATCTGAAAAACACCAAATCCATGTCGTTTGAGGAGCAGAAACGTAGAGAAGGCGAGCTGCTGCTTAAAAAAATATCTCCTTCGGACTGTGTTGTGCTCTTGGATGAGCGTGGAAAAGAGTTTTCATCGGTGGAATTTGCCAATTTTTTACAACAAAAGATGAATAGCGGCATCAAAAAATTGGTTTTTGTGATAGGGGGTGCCTACGGTTTTTCAGAGACCGTTTACCAACGCCAGAATGCTAAAATTTCGTTGTCAAAACTTACTTTCCCGCACTTGATGACACGTCTTATTTTTACGGAACAGCTCTATCGTGCGTTCACAATTTTGCACAACGAGCCCTATCATCATGATTAAAAGTCAGTTATTTTTTTTTGCAAACGTGCGTAGTATATGATTTTTTTTGTATTTTTGCTTTCTTAATATAGAAATATAATGCAAATTAAAAACATAGCTATGAAAAAATCTATTCTTTTATTCATTCTGGTTTCTTTATTGTCTTTTTCGTTTGCGACAAAGCCAGTTGTGTCTGTCAATGAAGCCAAGCAAGCAGCCACCAATTTTTTAACAGAAATGTGCTATATTAATGCCGCCAGCGTTAATTTGACATTGAAACATGTGGAAACCGATGAAAATGGCGAACCCTTGTTCTACCGTTTTCAATTAAACAATCAGGGTTTTGTTATAGTTTCTGCTACAGAATTGTACTACCCTGTTGTCGCTTTCTCGTATGAGTCAAATTATGTTGACTGCAAGGAAAATGAAGCATTCTGCACAGGTTACAAAAAAGATATTCAGGATGCAAAAACAACTCAAGTGCCAGTCAGCGCAGCCGCTACCAAAGCTTGGAATCGTTACAACACGAAAAACTTCTCCAGAAGTAAAGACGCGAATCTCCGTGAGTGCCAACCTCTGTTGACCACCAATTGGGGACAGAAACAGTATTATAACCAGTACTGTCCGTATGACGGCCATGCCGACGCAAACACACAGGATAACCGCACAACTGTTGGAAATGCCGCGGTTGCAATGGCATCCATTATCAATTATTACCGCTATCCTACCCAAGGTAATGGTGGTGTTAGCTATATCCCGTTTATTGACTGGGGTGCATACCAGGAAACATATCCTCGTATTTTTTTGAACCTTAATAATGTGGAATATAATTACGATGCTATGACTTCTACCATTAGCAATTATAATGGTGAAGTTGCCAAATTGTTGTACCACACAGGAGCTACGGCATTGACCAATTACAGTGCGGAAAGATCTTCCAACAATAAGACCAGAACCGAACCAATAGACGCTTTTAATGCGTTGAAACAGTATTGGGGATTCTCCAACGATGCTCAGCTGACCTTCAGACCCACAGAAGTTCAGGAAGATACCACCTGGATTATTGATTATGTGATTCCAGAACTTGATGCAAGACGTCCTGTGTTCTACTCTGCTTACAAGGAATCTGCTATGTTGAATAACATGTGTATGGTTGTGGATGGATATAAATTTATGCAAAATAGCCAAGGTTCAGCTTTCAATTTATTCCTTCATGTGAATCTTTCTCCTACCACTACTGCCAATGAAATGAAAAAGGCATACTACATGTATCCAAGTAGCAACTTTTCATATAAATCTGGAGAAAGTATCATCAGAAATCTACAGCCGGATGTTGTAAATATCGAAGAACCTATTGTTAGTGAAAGTGAAATCACTGCCAAGGCAGGTACTATCAGCGATGGCGCTGGTAATATGAAATACCAAAGCAACTCCAACAGACAGTGGCTTATCGCTGCTCCTAACGCAAGTAGCTATACTTTCACTTTCAAACGCCTGAATACAGAAGCTAATAATGACGTGGTTTCTATCTATACTGGCGAGGAAGCTACTCCTACTAACCTTGTCCAGTCATTCTCAGGACAGCACCTTACCGTCGCTGCCACAGATCAAACTCAAGGTTCATCAGAACAGGTTACTTTCGATATGCCAGCTCTGCCCAACGCATTTACAGTAAATTCAGATAAAGTGTTGGTTACCTTCACTTCTAATGATACTATTGAAGATTATGGCTTTGTTCTGGAATATGCAGCTACATACGACCAGAGTGAACTTTCTGTTTGCGCTCCAAGCCAGTCTTTGACCAACTATCATTATATCTTAGTGGATAAAGAACAGCCGGTTATCGCTGATACAGATCCTGATGCGGAAGATGCAATAAATGCTATCTCAAGTGAAGATGAGCCATACGCTGCAAATACCGTTTGTTCATGGACAATCAAACCTAACAACGCCGTCTCTTATTATATCGACTTCTCCAAATTTGATTTGACCTACGGTGATTTTATTGAAATCACTACTATTGAAACTACTCCCGAATTATTGTACAAATTTGATGTTTTCAATTGGCCGGCAGTTGGCGGTTATAGCGTGGATGCCAGCAAAATGAAAGTAAGATTCGTGACCGACCACTGGATGGAAGGTGATGGTTTTGAAATGGAATATTGGACTATTTTGGGAATCAATCAGGAAAGCGGTCTTTCAGATATTAGTATCTATCCTAATCCCGCTACCAATTTCTTGAATGTTGACCTGACTGGCGACGCTCAGAAAATCAGCATGAATGTTGTGGATATGAGCGGCAAGATTTTGTACAATAACGAAATCAACCATAACGGTGGTTCACAGATTTACAAGGTTCCAGTTTCAAATCTGGCCAGTGGTATTTATTTCCTGCATCTGAATACTCCTACAGGAAAATCAATCCAGAAATTTATCGTAAGATAATTTCAGAATATTATAAGAAATACAATAGTAGAGACGATGCACGCATCGTCTCTACTTTATTTTAAAGAAATAATATACAAAGGAAGATTAATCCCGGTATTATAGGATAATATTCACGCAAATTTCTTCGAATTCCTGTACACTCAACTGCTCGGGCCTTTTGGCAAAAATGGAATTCTGCTTGTAATTGGCAGAAAAGTTAAATTGATTGAGTGAATTGCGCAAGGTTTTTCTGCGTTGGTTGAAGGCTGTCTTCACTACTTGTTTGAAAAGACTCTCGGAACAATGAAGTTCCTTTTCAGGGTTTCGTATGAGCCGGATAACTGCAGATTTGACTTGGGGAGGCGGGAAAAATTGTTGTTCATCCACAGTGAACAAATATTCAATATCGTAAAATGCCTGTAATAATACACTGAGTATGCCATATTGCTTTTTCCCAGGTGCCGCGGCCACACGTTCGGCCACTTCCTTTTGGAACATGCCAACCACTTCGTTGACTAACTCTTTGTAATCTAATACTTTGAATAAGATTTGGGAAGAGATATTATAAGGAAAATTGCCAATTATAGTCAAAGATTCGGTGTATAGGGAATCCAAATCCAGACGCAGAAAGTCTTGTGACAAGATATTTCCCTGCAATTTGGGATAGTGTTGCTCAAGATATTCCACCGATTCATGGTCAATCTCCACCACTTTGAAATTTGGATATTGGTGGTTTATCAGATACTTTGTCAGCACACCCATGCCAGGCCCGATTTCAAGCACGTTTTTGGGCCCTGTGGAAATGCTTTCCGCTATTTGCCGGGCAATGTCCTCATTTTGCAGGAAGTGCTGTCCTAGGTTCTTTTTGGGCTTGACAAGAGGCATGGCAAAGGGCTAATTATCTCCACGCAAGGCTCTATAACGGTTGCGGGCATCGTTCACATATAAACTGGATGGGAAATCACGCATTAGCTTGCGGTAACAATCCATCGCCTTGTTGGGATCATGAATGTAATACTCATATAAATCACCTAACTTGAAAAGGGCATCATCAGCCAGTAGCTCCGTATAATGGGAATCCTCAATTTTACGCAGCAATTGTTCCGCTGTCAGATAATCTTTCTTTTTAATGAGAATCAGGGCTTTTTGGTATAAAGCGTCATCCACCAGGGTGCCAAAAGGCGAAAGTGTGATGACGGAGTCGAAGGTGGTATAAGCCTCGTCAACTTTGTTTTGGAACAGCAGATAATCGGCTTTGGCGTAGTACTGCAAAGGAATGTTCATTTTTTGTCCCGAAAAAAGCAGTGTGTCTTCTTCCTCACCTTCATCTTCTTCGTCTTCTTCCTCTTCCTCGTTGTCCGAAATCAGTAGCGAGAAATACATGGCATCATTGGCAATCAGTTTGGAAGTGGCTGCACGTAACACATCTAACTGGCTTTTAGCCCAGGCAAACTCACCAATATAAAAAGAAAGCTTGGCATTCTTGAATTTGGCGCTTTGGCCAATTTCATCGTTAGGCATGTCTTTGTCCACCTGAGAATATAACAATGTCGCATCCCAAATATTATTGGTATAGAGCAAAATGTCAGCAAGTTGTATCTTGTATTCGTTGATTTGCTTGGGCTCTCTGCTGGCGTTTTTTATGGCTTCTTCCAACAGTTGTGTGGCTTCTTCGGTTTTGTTCATATAAAAAGCCAACAGGGAAGAGTATTTTAATATCAGTTCAGAGGAACAGGAGGCAAGGCCTTTCTCTGCAATATATTTCTTGTATTCTTTTTCCAAGTTGGCCACTTCTGCCATATTGACAGGATAGGTGGTGGATATTTTCTGATACTTGATATTCAGCAGTCTGTTGATAGCATTGTCATATTGGGGAGCTTCATTACCCTTGGCCACCACGTATTCCAACGCCTCAATGGCTACGTCATAATTGCGGTTTTGCTCGGCACTTACCGCCAGTTGCACTAATCGTAAGCCATCTTCCTTGTTTTTCTTGTCCAACGCCTTTGCCAATATCAGCGCCTCCGGAAAATCCTTGTTGACTTGATATACCCAGGTCAGCAGTAAAGTATAGCAGTCGTTTTCTGGATATTTCTGCATGTTTTTTTGTAGCAAAGTTTTGATAGTCAGATATTTCTGCTGATTCTCATCCTCTGCTAAGGCATTCTGGATGATTTCTTCGGATTGGGGCAAATATTGGGCGTCATTGTCTTGAATTAATGCGATAGCTTCCTCAAATAATTTGTCTGAACGGCCTAACTGATTGTATATGCCAGTAATTTCTTTGGCATATATTTTGTTGTTATTCAACAATATACGACCTTTTAGCAAGGTGTTGAGCGCATATTCCCTTTTGCCTTTGGCTAGAAAAGCGCTGTATAAGTCTCTGATATTGTAGTCTTTGGCAGCAACGTCCTTCAGCGCGGACTGGTATTCTTTTTCCGCTTTGCCAGGTTGGTTCGACAATTCATAAACAAAGCCCAGGTCAACCTTATAGCGTTGCTGTTCGGGGAAAAGCTTGCATTGTTTCTTGACGAGTTTCTCCAATTTGTCGTAGTCATGCAGTTCCGACAGCGTTTGGAAGTGATAGTAATAGATATAGGTGTTTCTTTTCGTCAGAGGGATCTTGTCAAACAATTCAGCTGCTTTTTCATATTCGGCATCCTTATAATATTGAATAGCCAACTGTTCGTCTGGAGTTTGTTGGGCAAACACCAACGATGACACTATAAAAAGTAGGCAGGTGAAAAGGAATCGACGCATGGCGCTAATTAGTCAATCATATCAAATCCCGTATATTTTCTAAGCACTTCGGGCACAATGATACCTTTTTCTGTTTGGTTGTTTTCAAGCAATGCGGCCAATACGCGAGGCAGGGCCAAGGCACTGCCGTTGAGGGTGTGTGCCAGTCTCATTTTGCCTGTGGCCTCATCTTTGAATCTCAGTTTGAGGCGGTTGGCTTGGAAACTTTCGAAATTGGAAACGGAACTTACTTCCAGCCAACGTTGCTGTGCTCTGGAATAGACTTCCAAGTCGAAAGTGAGTGCTGAGGTGAAGCTGATGTCGCCACCGCAAAGACGCAACACTCTGAAAGGCAATCCTAATTTGGTCAATAGTGACATGGCGTAGGTCTTCATTTTTTCAAGTGTCTCGTATGAGCGGTCCGGATGTTCAATGACAACGATTTCCACTTTGTCGAATTGGTGCAGACGGTTCAAGCCACGCACATCTTTGCCATACGAGCCGGCCTCACGGCGGAAGCATGCTGAATAACCGCAGTTTTTGATAGGGAAGTCACTTTCTTTCAGGATGGTGTCGCGGTATATATTGGTGATGGGCACTTCGGCGGTAGGAATCAAATAGAAGTCATCAACTTCGCAGTGGTACATCTGGCCTTCTTTGTCCGGCAGCTGTCCTGTGCCGTATGCGGAAGCTTCATTCACCATATAAGGCGGTTGGATTTCTGTAAATCCGTGTTTGACAGCTTCGTCCAGGAAGAAGTCTATCAATGCTCTTTGTATGCGGGCTCCTTTTCCTTTGTAAACAGGAAAGCCGGCGCCGGTGATTTTGCATCCCAAGTCGAAATCGATGATGTCGTATTTCTTCACCAGTTCCCAATGGGGCAGGGCATCATAGTCGAAATTGGAGGAGTCGCCTTCGGTATAAACTATTTCATTGTCTTCTGCGGTTTTGCCTTCTGGAACGGAAATATGGGGCAGGTTGGGCATCAAAACCAGGCGATTTTGGATTTCATCAGCGGCTTCGGCCACTTTGGCTTGCAGCTGTTTTTCTACCTCTTTCATCTCGGCGATGCGGTTTTTCATCTCGGTGGCTTCAGTAGCCTTGCCTTCTTTGAATAGTTTTCCGATTTCGGCAGAGAGTTTTTTCTGCTCCATCAGGTTGTCGTCAAGGGTCTTTTTATTTTGTCTGATATCGACATCCAATTGCGTAATTTCAGCTATAATCTGTTCGGCATCAAAATGTTTAACTTTTAAACGCTCAATTACGAATTGAGGATTTTCACGGATTAATTGAATTTGTAACATAGTGTTTTTAGTTTTTAATCTTCTGCATTGAGAATATCGGCGATGTGGATGACTTCGAGTCCCATGCCTTTGGATTGTATGAAAGCGTCAAGATGTTGCAGACAGTTGATGTCTGTGGAAGTGACATATTGAGCGCCCATGGAATAAATTTTGGTGACAATTTTTTCTATCATGTGGTCTGATGCCTCCGGATTGATGACCGAGAAGCGTCCGTTGGCAGAGCAACATTCATTCATTTCCGGATCTGTCAATAATTCCAGGCCTTTTGTGTTTTTCAGCAGGATTTCCGCTTCGTCTTGCATCTCATACATGTTGCGGGCCGCGCACGACTTGAAATAGAAAACCCTTTGTGGAAAATGGTTGTTCAAAGTTGAAATGCCTAATTGGTTAACGATAAAGTCGCATAATTCGTATGTGTTGGTAACGAAGTGTTTCAAGTCGTTAACTACACTGATATTGGTGAGGAGCTGACTGTAATATTTGCGGATAAATCCGGCACAGGCAGCGGATGGAATAACCAAAGGGAACTTTGAACCGTCGTACTCAGACATCATTTTCGCACCAAGTTCTTTTGCTGTCTCAATCTCTCCGGAAAAATAGAAACACCGTCCGCAGCATGTCTGTTCAGCATTGTAGTGCACTTCAAGTCCTAATTTCTCCAGCAAATGCACAACACTCTGTGCCACAGAGGGACTGAACAAATCCATTTCGCAAGGAATGAACAAATTAACATGATTGCCTTGATCTGCCATGATACTATCATTTGAACTTGCAAAGATACAAAAAAAAATTAGCAAATGAGAAAATTAGTTAATGTGCTAATGAGCCCATGAGGAATCCCCTTTTATGTATGCAGTGCTAAACTCCCCTTGTGCAAAATACAAATTCTCCTAATAATTTTCAGTTTTCAGTTCTCAACTTTCAGTTCATTAAAGCAGTGCCGGCACAACGGTTCATAACTTTCTTTTTCACCCAACATCACTTGCTTGTCGCCATGGACAATGCGGTGGGAGTATTGTGCCAAGTCGCCGCAGCGGGTGCATATAGCATGAACTTTTGACACGTATTCGGCCACGGCCATCAATTGGGGCATCGGTCCGAAAGGCTTGCCTAAATAGTCCATGTCCAAACCTGCGACAATTACACGTATTCCACAGGAGGCCAGTTGATTACATACATCTACAATGCCTTCGTCAAAAAATTGCACTTCGTCGATACCCACAACCTCAACAGTCTCCATGTTCACATAAAGCAGTATTTCGGAGGAATTGTGCACGGGCGTGGAAACCATGGAAGTCTCGTCATGAGACACCACGTCATTCTCATCATAGCGTACATCTATGGCTGGTTTGAAAAGTTCCACTTTCTGATGCGCGAACGTGGCTCTGCGGATTCTTCGCAATAATTCTTCCGTTTTCCCCGAAAACATAGAGCCACAGACCACCTCAATCCAACCTTTGTTTTTACTCCTGCTCGCCTTACTTTCTAAAAACATTTTTTCGTGTTTTTGATATTGATAATTTTTGTATTTTTACACACTTTTTCAAAAGGCAAAATTAGTAAATTTATCGGGATATTTTCGGCTTAAAGAAATTAATTATGCGGAACATTAACGAATCTTTGGAGCAAATAATTGAAAATCTTTTGCTTATCAAAAATAAAGAGGCGGATTTTTCTCAAATAGACAAGGATATTCTGCTTCAGAATTTAAGGGAAGCCTATCTGGCAGTGTTACGTAGTCCTGTCGCTGACAATGTGCAAAATAATGATAATCAGATAGAAAATGAAAGCAAGATAGAAGATGCTCCAAAGGAGGAAGGTGTTGGGGAAAAAACAGTGGAGGAGCCTGTTGCGGAAGTTCAGGATTCGGAAATATCCTCAGAGGAAGTTGAAGTGGAAACGGAAACTCCAGCCACAAAAACAGAGGAGAAAGCTGCGAAGGTGGCAGAAGAGCCACTCCAAGACGAAGAAGAGGAAATGGATACCGACATTTTGGAGTTTATCAAGGATATTTCCCAGGCAACAATAGAGTCCAAGCCAGCTACTAAAGAGCCGGAATTGTTTGCTGAACCGGAGCCTATGGCAGAACCAGTGTCCAAGCCGGAACCCGAAGCTGAAAAAATGGTTGAAACTGTTGTTTCCGGGATTTCAGAAATTCCTGAACCGGAGCCTGTTGTTGAATCTGTGCCAGAGCCAGAACCAATAATTGCTCCCGAACCCCAAGTTGAGTCAATTCCAGTACAAGAGCCCGAGCCGGTTGTGGAACCAGTACCCGGACCCGAAGCTGAAAAAGTGGTTGAAACGGTTGTCCCTGAAATTTCAAAGATTCCTGAACCAGAATTGAAGCCTGAGCCGGAACCAGTTGTGGAACCATTGCCCGTACCAAAGCCAGTTGTGGAATCCGAGCCCGAACCCAAGGTGGAGATTAAGCCTGAGGTTAAAATTGAGGAACCTGTCAAGCCACAACAACGTTCACTTAATGATTTGTTCAACGAGCAAAAACAGGACCTTGGCGACAAGTTCCAGCAGACTAAAATTGGGGATTTGACCAAGGCTATGTCTATTAATGATAAATTCCTGTTTATAAGAGAGTTGTTCAAAAATAAGAGTGAGGAGTTCAGCAGAGCGATCCAGACTTTGAACAATTGCGAGAATATAGAAGAGGCCTTCGACATCATGGAAGGACTGAAAAAACAATATTTTTGGGATTCAACCTCTTCGGCATACTTGGCTTTGTGTGATTTGGTGAGAAGAAAATTTTAATTCATATTATGTTTAATCAAATAGTTATCTGAAATGAAAAAATTGGTTTCCCTCCTTACTGTTGCCGCCTTGCTATTTGGTGGCGTGGTATTTGCTCAAAACGATACCAAAAAAGAAGAGAAAGAAGGTTATGTGTTTACTAACCTTAAAGAAATTCCTGTCACTTCCGTGAAAGACCAGGCTCGTGCCGGTACATGCTGGTGCTATTCAGGACTGGGATTCATCGAGGCCGAATTACTCCGTATGGGCAAAGGTGAATATGACCTTTCCGAAATGTACATTGTACACAACACATACATCGACCGTGCCAAAGCTGCTGTCCGTACCCATGGTGATGTTTCTTTCTCACAGGGTGGTTCTTTCTACGATGTGATTTACGGTATGAAGACTTTCGGTCTGGTTCCTGAATCCGAGATGCGTCCGGGTGCCATGTATGGCGACAGTCTTTCCAAACATGGTGAGCTGTCCGCTATCAGCGACGCTATCGTGAAAGCTATTGCCACAGGCGACCACAAATCTCTGCAACACAATGCTAAAAACGAGCTGTTGTGGGTTAAATCCATCGAAGCTGTACATGACATTTATTTGGGAAAACGTCCTGAAAGTTTCGTGTATAATGGTGTCACCTACACTCCGATGTCATTCTACAATTCTTTAGGTTTGAATCCTGATGATTATATTTCCATCACTTCATATACGCATCATCCTTATTATGAGAAGTTTGTGTTGGAAATCCAGGACAACTGGCGTTGGGCTCAGTGCTATAACTTGCCTTTGGATGAGTTCATGAATATTTTCGATTATGCTATAGACAATGGCTACACCATCGCTTGGGGTGCTGATGTCAGCGAAGAAGGTTTCCGCAAGGGTATCCGTGAAGGTTTTGCTGTACTGCCCGATTTAGATGCATCAAGCACCGATAATGGTGGTAGCGATATGGCACATTGGACTGGCCTGAGCAAAACTGACCGTGCGAAAGAAGCTTACGAGCATCCCACACCGCAACGCTGGGTTACTCCCGAGGAACGTCAATTGGCATTCGATAGTTGGGAAACCACCGATGACCATGGCATGTTGATTTATGGTAAAGCCAAAGATCAAGCTGGTAATGAATATTACATGGTGAAGAACAGCTGGGGAAAGGTTTACAAATATGACGGTATGTTCTATGCCAGCAAAGCATACGTGCGCTACAAAACCATGAATATTGTGGTTCACAAAAACGGTATTCCCAAAGATATCAAGAAAAAGTTGGGTATCAAATAGCAAGAAGAGTGTTGTTTTCTTAAAATAAGTTAAAAAAGTACAAGATAAGAAAAAACCTCGTATTTTTGCAAAATATTAAATTTTCAAACAAAAAAACAAATAAAAAGATTATGAAAAAAGTATTAGGTATTATGGCTGTTGTAGCCGTTTCAGCATTGATGTTAACCTCATGTGGAAAGAAATGCAACTGCACTCGTTATGAGGATGGAAAGAAAGTTGCCATTTCAACTTATGACAATGGTGCTACCAAATTTTTTGAAAAATCCGTTTGTACAGATATGTCTGTAGAAAAACACCAAGGTTACTCTGTTGTTACCGATGGTAAGGAAGTTTCAGTTGAGATTAAATGTAAATAATACATCTCACTTAAGAAAAAAGGCGGCCAAATGGTCGCCTTTTTTTATGTCTATTGTGTAATGTTGTGAGGCTGTCATGGTATAACATCCCCACAATTATCGGGAAATTATTGCCTGTCGTATTTCACAACCTCTTCAGAGAAGAAATCCAATTGTACGCCGGCTGTTTTGAACATCTCTTCTGATTCGGCGCCGGCGTGGTATTTTTTCTCGCACACCACGCGTTTGATGCCGCAGTTGATGATGAGCATGGCGCACACTCGGCAGGGGGTCATACGGCAATATAAGGTGGCCCCATCTAAGGAAATGCCTAATTTCGCCGCTTGACAAATGGCATTTTGTTCTGCGTGTACTGTGCGCACGCAGTGTTCCGTGACAGTGCCGTCTTCGTGGACCATTCGTTTGAACTGGTGGCCCACTTCGTCGCAATGGGGAAGTCCTTTCGGGGAGCCGACATAGCCAGTAACCAGTATCTGGCGGTCACGGACCACCACGCAGCCGCTACGTCCGCGGTCGCAGGTGGCGCGTTTACTTACCGTGTTGGCGATTTCCATGAAGTATTCGTCCCATGAAGGGCGTATGTATTTCTGTTCAGTATTTTCACTCATGACTCATTTGTTTTAGAATGTCATCAATTTGTTGGTACAGGGCCTCGAAATCTCCGTTGTTTTGCAGGGTAAAATCGGCCATTTCGATACATTTTCCCAAATTTTGTTTGTTGGGGTCGGTGGAGCTCATCTCTCGTTGTTCATTTTCAATGAAAGTCTCGAAGCTTACGTGGTCGGTTTCGGAGTTGCGGCCCAGAATGCGCTCATAACGGATTTTGGGGTCGGCATCCACAGCCAGCAGCACAAAATTGCCTTTTTGTCTCAGCGAGTCCACCTCGCCAGGGGTGCGAATGCTCTCGATGATGGCATTTTTCCCGACTTTTTTTGCGTGTTCAAACAACTCGTCGGTGATGTATGACGGGCAGTGGGTAGCCCTCAGCTCGTTGGCCACCACAACGAAAGTGTCACGGTTGATGGGTAAGCCTCTTCGTTCCGCCTCCTCAATCAGGTAGCTGCGTACGGAGTAGTGCATAAACTGTCGTTTCTCAATCAGGTAATCCACAATGGTGCCTTTGCCCGCACCCAAAGTTCCTGTAATGCCGATGATAATCATATCACTTTTATTTATGAGGGTGCAAAAGTACGAAAAATAATTAGCAAATTGGCAAATTAGTTAATTAGTTAATTAGCAAATGAAGAAAAGGGGGAGTTTCGCTTCGCTCAAGGGGAGTGGACTTTGTCCATGGGGAGTCTCGGGCTGCGCCCTCGAGGGGAGAAGTGTTGATTACAGGATTACGGGATGATGGATTGGTATGCAGGCTAATCCTGGCTGACGACGCTGTAGCCGCCAGTTTTTTTTGCTCCATTGTACGAAATCAATTTCAATTTTGTCAGTTTTGCCAAGTAACGGCTGACAGAACCTTTTGATATTTTGCAATCATTGCTAATATCCCCAATTTTGCAATGGATATGGGTTGAAATGTAATGATAGACGGTCAGTAGCTTGGGATTATTGTTACATTCTTCTAATAAAACCTGGACATCTGGCGGAATTTGTTTGCCAAAATTAATTGTGTTGGAAATTCTTTGTTCTTTTCTGGCAATTTTCGCTAATTGTTTGAACTCTAATTTACTCATCACTTGACTCAGATAGGCATCACCAATTCTGAAGCTTAACGGTTCTGTGTGATTTTCTGTTTTGGTCAATTCCAGTGTGTTTTCATTGCATTTTGAAATTTGAATTATAGGTACAATCACATTTCTTGAGATTCGTAGAAACTCATTTTCGCCCAACAGTTCCTCCAAACTATTCATGGAGCAATAGCGTATAAATTGTGTGCCATCCAGTAGATGTATGACCGAATTGTTTCTCTCTTGATTGCAGTAATAAATATCATTGGTGCCGATAAAGAGAGTTTGATGTTTTTCGTTTTTAACATCCAATAAGCTGTATTGTTTTCGAATAACACTTTCCTTGTCCCCTTTTTGTTCTCTCAACCATAGTATCTCTTTGACGGCAAAAGCAAAAAGCACCAAACCTCCATTACGAATTAGCACATATATGGTATCCATAAACAGATATTCCTTTATCTTTGTGATATCAAATTGCTTAGAATACATCTCAAGTAATTGAGGACCAACCAATAGCATTTCCAGACATGTAAACAAAACAACACTGCAAAAGGTAAGAAGCCAGTACGTCTTATATTCTCGGTGAATGTATAATTTAGGAAACAAAAGCCAATAATTGAGATAAATAGCAGCTATGGAAAAGAGTCCTGTTATATACTCCTTATACAAAGTTGGATATGCTGCTGGACGCAAGCGACAGTTGTTTCCGAAAAAAACAACAGAATGACACAAAAAATCACATGTGCCGCTATTTTACCATAAAAACGCATAGAATTAGAATCCATCTCAAAAAGTTTTCAGCAACAAAAATACAAAAAAAAGCATATTTCTCCCAAATTTACCCGAATGAATCATTTGTTGTCCGTGCTTTATCTTCTCATATTATTGTTTTCATCCTAATATGAGTGAGAAGATAAAAATTCCTGTTTTTTGTGATTTTTTTTAAGCTGTTGTCTGTCAAATGATTTTGAAAAAATCAAATTTTTTTATCTTCTCATTTTTATTTTTTTTTGTCCTTATTCTATTATTTCGTCCTAATATGCCATTAAGTGAATTTTTTTTCATGAAAAAATTTGTATTTTTGTAGCGAACAAATAATCAATACTATGTATTAACAAGATGAAATTACTTGGCTTTTTATACAATGGATTGTGTGTGAAGAACAAACTTGTCAATGAGTTCTATAGATATTGTTTGTTTCGACCAATAAGCTATGTTGCTGAACATATTTTTCATCACCCGCTGTCAACTCGTGAGGAAGAATTATACTGCGAGAACCTTGAAGATGCTGATGGTTCGCGAATTTTTAACTTCTGGATGATATTTTTCTTTATTATATGGTTCCTTGAAAATATCATACTTTTCTTTTCTCCGATAAAATGGGTGAATTTTTTGTTTATCTTAATTCCGGGCTGTATAGCAGGTCTTTTGTCTTTTTTGCTGAATAAATTTATCATAGAAAAAAACAAACGACAACTCATTCAAAAAGTACAGGCATATCAACAAAAAGGAAAATGGTTTCATATCGGCAGTTTTATTTGTTTTCTGTTCGTGCTATTTTTATCTTTATCTCTATTCTTATTCAGTGTTTATATGCTATTAAAACACAATTACCCAAATTCTTTCTTCATTATATGATACAAGAAATAAGGTTGCAATACCTGAGAAGCCTAACTGAAGATGTGGCAGTTTGTTCAACCGCAAGCAAATTAAATAGTTATCAACCTAAACAAAATAGCAATGAAAAGAACATTAATCTGTGGAATGGCGTTGACCATTCTGATGGCACTGCTGCTGACATCGTGCCACAAAGAAACCAACAATAACAGCAGTACGGAGAATCCAAGAGATGACCATTATACGGAGAATCCAAGAGATGACCATTATGCCAACCAGCAGTATCCTCCCACTGCGCAGGTGATACGCAAGGCCGTGACCGACATAGACGGTAATATTTACGATGCGGTTCAGATAGGCGATCAGGTGTGGATGGCGGAGAATCTGCGCACCACGCGTTATGCCGACGGCACCTGCATTCCTGTAGGTACCGGTACCAGCACAATAATGTCTTATCGTTATTATCCCGATGGTGATGATAATAACGTCTCAACATACGGATACTTATACAATTGGTCCGCTGTTATGTATGGCGACTCTTCTTCTATTGCAAATCCTAGTGGTGTACAGGGCATTTGTCCCAATGGCTGGCATATACCAAGTCTTGCGGAGTGGAGGCAACTTTCCGATTATGTGAGCAGCCAGACTCAATACCAGTGTAACAATAGCATCGTATATATAGCCAAGGCATTAGCCTCTACTACAGGCTGGTCATCTAGTACAATGACGTGTGCAGTTGGAAACAATCCGAGTGATAATAATGCAACAGGCTTTTCGGCTCTTCCAGCGGGAGGTTACTTCGATATCTACGACTTTTTTGGCAATTATGCTGCCTTTTATAGTGCGACGGAGTTCGATGACAATTACCCATACAGTTACATCCTTCTGTACAACGGTGCCAACGTAAACATAAGCGATGGCTTCAAGGAAAACGGTTTATCCGTCCGTTGTGTCCGCGATTAGAAGGTTACTCAGCGAAGCTGGTGAAGAAGTGAGGGTTTAAGAGGGGGAGTATTGCGCTGTGGTTCAAGGGATGTGAATCAATTGGAGTTCATACCTGAAAACAATACGGAAACTATACAGAATCAAAACATTGAATCTGTAAAATTATTTCAAGACAATCATAGCGATATTGAGAGTAACGGTATGCTTATCTTCCCCAACCCTACTAATCTGTCTTTCACTATCAGTTTTACCGAAACTCAGGAGAGCATAAAACAAGTGTGCATTTTTGATATGCAGGGAAAAATAATGCTGAGACAAGAAAATCTTTCTAGTAACACTATCAATATTTCTAATTTGCCCTCTGGCACATATATCGTACAAGTTATCAGCAAAAGAGGTAAAGAATATACCTCTAAATTAGTGAAAGAGTAATAATTAGTGTGAAAAATATTATCTTTGCAACTAAATTAGTGAAAGAGTAATAATTAGTGTGAAAAATATTATCTTTGCAAACACAAATAATAACGAAAAAAAGGAGTGAGGCAATGAAAAGATTAATCACTATTATAAGTTGTGCATTCATATTATTTTTCTTATTTTATGCATGTACAACATTTCCCGCATTTCCTGATGAATTAAGGGCCTTTTTCCCATACTCGACCAATGAAAAAATAACTTTCCATAATGAAAATGATTCCATTGTGACATTTAACATCAGAGAAATCACTTTTTCAAGACAACATACTACTTCTGGAGTGGTGAAACGACATGTAAACGAGTCAGAATCGCATTTCATCTCTCAAAATGTACATATCGTTGAAAATAATGAACTTTCAGACATAAGTGGATATATGCATGCTTTTCCTACCCGACTTGATTTTTCTTTATCAATTAGTGGATGGGGATCTTCTATGGGATTTTCCAAGAAATTTAGTGGCAATCCATACGAGGAGAGTTTCGCAAAAGTTATAGGGGACACCATCCGTCTTTCAAATGATTATGGTGAGGCAATTTTTGTGAAAAACAAAGGTTTAGTCAAATTTGATGGATTCCAAAGCATTTGGTCGTTGGTGGAATGAGATTATAAATATCATCGCCCTCCCGCCTGCAGGCATGTATGTTGTGCGGGTGCTTTGCCAAAGCGGCAAGAGCTACTCATTAAAGCTGGTGAAGGAGTAAGATTTTAGGGGGAGTCTCGTTGCACTCGAGGGGAGTGGACTCCGTCCAAAGGGGAGTCTCGCACTGCGTGCTCGAGGGGAGAGGTGTTGATTACGGGATTACAAGATGATAGAATTGATTAAATGATTACAGGATAAAAAAACTAATTGACGAACTGAAAAAAGGAAAGGAATAATAAAATGAAAAAAAATTTAGTATCAATATTTTTTTTCCTGATTTTCAGCATGAGCTTTGCACAACCACCAGTACAATTGACATGCCGACAGGGAGGTTTATGGTCAACATCAGGCAATGAAAAACTTGACAAGGTTTCCGTACAACAACTATTGAACTCTGAGCATTTTGCCTTGTACAAGCAAGCTCACCGTGAATATGTGGCAGCCATGCCCTTATGGGGGCTCACTGGAGCTGGTATTACCAGTGCTGTCATACTTGCCAGTGTTGGAGGGTATTATGACCATACCTATGTGTATGATCCTTATTATCATAACACGAATATTTCATTTGTATTTTATATTTTCTCGGGATTTACAGCAGGTGTGGCAATTTTAAGTTCCATTCCGGCAATTATCTTAACTGTTGACAGCCAGAAAAAACTCAAAAGAATTGTGACAGAATACAATACGAGCGTTAATAATGTCACTTTGAGATTTGGATGTGTTAATAATGGGACTATGGGTTTAACATTAAATTTTTAATGAAATGAAAAGGTATTTCATATTGACAATATGTTTAATTTTTTTTGTTTACGCAAAGGCGCAGATACCTGTAACAGAAGAAGAAACTTGTTGCGCTGCTGTCTCATACGCACAACAAATGCTGAATTACAAAACCATCACAAAATCTGATATTATCTCAATATATGCGTATCAAGAAAACAATAAAACCCTGATGTGAGAGGTTCTATTTAACAATGGTCTGTCAATAGTGTTTTCATCCTATAAAGATTGTTTACCTGTTTTATTATACTCGACAGGTAATGAAACTGTTCTAAACTCGATAAATGAAATACCAGGTGGATTACGTGATTTTGTTGAAAACTTTGCGGCGGCCATACGATTTGTTTCAGATAGTTTAAAAACCACGAGTATTAATCCTGCTTGGACTGTATTATTGGATACGTCTTTATTTTCAGTTGAATCAAAAGAATATACCTCTAAATTAGTGAAAGAGTAATAATTAGTGTGAAAAATATTATCTTTGCAAACACATAACAACAAAAACATCCACCCATGAAAAAAACAACAAGAATAATGATTATCTTATTGGCAATTATTGTCACAAGCACGGTTTTTATTTCTTGTAACAAAAAAGTACCGGC
>CACXXY010000012.1 GCA_902771655.1 uncultured Bacteroidota bacterium
CAGTCGAGCAGCGACTGGCCTATGATACTTTTGCCGTCTTTGATAAAAGTTTGCACGGACTTGTCGTTCATGTCCAAAATAATGCCGTCCTTGTCGCAGACGGTCACGGAAATGGGGGCTTCTTTGAAATAGTTCATAGGAGGGGGAAATTAGGTTATAAACTGAAAACTGAAAACTGAAAATTGAAAGTTTTATTCTTTTTTTGTTTTTGATTTTAGTGTTTTTATCGATTTAGTTAATATTGCTATCAATTCCTTTAGATCTGTAATAATGGAATCATATTCTGTTTGATTGATAATATCCGATGCCAGAAATATTTCAAGCCAATATTCTGTTTCGTCCGCTTCTTTAAGAGCAATATTTAATTTGTTTATAAAATCCAATGTGCTTTGTGCATTTTTACTTTCTCTAACATTTGCTCCAATACTTGTTCCACACCGAAGTACCTGTTTCCCTAACGTATATTCATTCTTCTGATCACACAAATATTGATAAAACTTTACGATTCTGACAGCAAAAGCCAAACTTTTTCTCTGTAAAACACTCTCTTTCATTTTATTCACCTTAACTTTCAGTTTTCAGTTTTCAGTTTTCAACTAATAAAAGTTTCGCTTCGGCAAGTTTGGCATCGAGAAGTTCTTGGGTTTTGGCTTCCATGAGCAGACGGAGATAGGGTTCGGTGTTGGAGGGGCGCACATTGAACCACCAATCCTTGAATTCAATACGATAACCATCAAAATCCATGAACTTGGTGTATTGTTCCTGGGCACAGAAATGCTCGCGCATAGCTTCCATCGCGCCTTTCTTATCTTCAATCTTGAAATTGATCTCACCCGTATTGCGATAGGTGGCTATTTGGGATATCAGCTGCGAGACAGAGACACCTTTCTTTTTCATCTCGCTCACCACATGCAAAATCACCTGTGCGGCAATCATGGCCGAGTCAGAATAGAAGAAGTCTCTGAAATAGTAGTGACCCGCGAACTCTCCGCCAAAAGCGCCGTCAATCTCGCGCAACTTCAGGGCTGCGAAAGCACGGCCCACACGCCAGATATAGACCTCACGGCCCAATTTTTCAATATATTCGGTCACCGACTTCGAGGTTCGGATATCCACGATGACCTTACCTTGCATGTTTTTCTCCAGAATGAAATAGTGGCCCAGCACGGCAATCATCAAATCCGGCGGAATGAACTGGCCTTTCTCATCCACAAACATCACACGATCGGCATCGCCATCGAAAACAACACCGATGTCAGCCTTTTCCTGAAGCACACGTTTTTGCAAATCCACCACATTCTCCGGTTCCAATGGATTGGCCTCATGATGCGGGAAAGTACCATCCAGTTCGTCATACATATATATAGGTTGCTGACCGAAAATATCTTTCACCAAGGAAGTAGCCATGCCGTTGGAGCAATCCATCACAATTTTCAGATTGGAGAAATCATAATGGTACTGCCGTTGAAAGTCCAGATATTCTTGCATCACAGGATAATCCACCACCCTGCCCTTTTTGGCGACAGGGACTACCTCTTCCTCCTGCATCATGCGCTGCAGTTCACCCAGCCCCGTATCCAATCCCACGGGCAGAGCATCATGCTGTGAAACCTTTAAACCATTGTATTCCTTGGGATTATGAGAGGCGGTAATCATCACAGAGGCATCAAAATGATGTTTGGCAGTAAAATAATACACCATCGGTGTGGTGGTCAAGCCCATGTCGCACACATCTGCACCCGCATCGGTAATGCCACGTGTAAGGCTGTCGAACATGTCGGGAGTGGAGACACGCATATCCCTACCCACCAGCACCTTATCAGCATTTAACAGTTTGGGCAAAAAAAAGCCGAAACGGTAAATATCATCGAGGGTGAAATCCACCCCGAAAACTCCTCTGAAATCGTATTGTTTAAATGCACCCATTTCAATTGATAATTAACAATTAATAATTAATAGTTACCTGGTTGACAGTTGACAATTGACAGTTTGCTCCTAACCTTTCTAATCCCTGACCACTGACCACTGACCACTGACACCTTTCAACTTTCAGTTTCAACTACTTCTCCCCTTTCCCTTTCACAAGGTTCTCCCATCTGGGGAAAGCATACTTCTGAATATCAAAGAACAAGTTATAAAAAACTCTGCCCCAGTAATTTCTAAGGCCAAAACCGCTGGGACTTTTCATAAACTTCTCGCACAGCACCACCTGACGCGTACCCGATTGAACAACCACCACCCATACCGTTCCCATCTTTGTATGTTCATCGAAAGATTCCACAATAAAAAGTAAAGAATATTCTGACGACTGCGGAATTATGGAATTTTGTACATATCCAATAATAGCCTCTTCCGAATAGACCGCATCAATGGTGATAAAATCACTAAGCAGATTGTTGATTTTAACCGTTTTATTCCGTTTAGTCACCCATGAGAGGTCGTACTGCATGACAGGTTTACGGAAACTCATTCGCACATCGTACTTTTTCTGGTCTGAAATAATCAGCATGTTCCAGTCGTTGAAATAACGCAGTATCACCTCTTGTGTGAGTTGAAAGCCCGCACGTGTGAACCTGGCCTTGGAAAAATCCACACCCAGCCATGTCACCTCGCGGTGTGACAGGAAATCGTGAAACAACTCAGCATTAATGTACATGTAACGAATTTTACAATTTGCAAAGATACGTTTTTTTTTCGTATTTTTGCAATTTAAAATGAATCTCATGACAAAACATACAACTTCCGTCAACATCATCACCCTCGGATGTTCCAAAAACAGCGTGGACTCAGAGGTTATTGGCGCCCAATTGCAGAAAATGGGGCATACCGTTTTGCACGACAGCACCGAGGACACTGACATTGTTATTATCAACACCTGTAGTTTTATCCGCGATGCGAAAGAGCAATCCATTGACGAAATCCTGCTCCATGCCGAGCGGAAAAAAGCCGGTATTGTCAAAAGGATTTATGTGGTTGGCTGTCTGGCACAGCGTTACAAAGAGGACCTGCAACAAATGATACCCGAAGTAGATGCTTTTTACACCTTTTCGGAACTGCACCAGCTCTTCAAGCTCGACAAATTCGACTTGTTAGCGCAAAGCGACCGTCTTTTATCCACTCCTTCACACTATGCTTACCTGAAGATTTCAGAAGGGTGTGACCGCAGCTGCTCCTATTGTGCCATCCCGCTAATACGTGGCAAGCAAGTCTCTAAACCCATCGACATGCTGGTGGAGGAAGCCCGTAAGCTGGCACAGGCAGGGGTCAAGGAGCTGATGCTCATCGCCCAGGACCTGACCTATTATGGCATGGACCTGTCGGGACATCGCGACTTGGAGATGCTGCTGCGCCGCCTCGCCCAAGTTGACGGTCTAGAATGGATACGTCTGCATTACGCTTATCCCGCTGGTTTCCCCTACGAGATTTTAGATGTGATGAACGAGTACTCCAACATCTGCCGTTATTTAGACATTCCCTTGCAGCATATCAGCGACGACATATTGCAAGACATGCGCCGCGGAGGTAACAGTATGCAGACCTACAAGCTGATAGAGAACATACGTAACAAGGTGCCCGGTATTGCTTTGAGGACCACCCTCATTTCCGGCTATCCCACCGAAACCAAAGCCCAGCACAAGGAATTGGTGGAATTTGTCAAAAAAATGCGCTTCGAACGCTTGGGTGTTTTCGCCTACTCACAAGAGGAAGGCACCCCTGCCTACCCGCTCGGTGACCCCATCAAAGAATCGGAGAAAAACCGCCGGGTGGAGGAAATCATGAGTCTGCAAGAGCAGATCTCGTTAGAACACAACCAAGAACTCATCGGGAAAGTGATGAAAGTCATGGTGGACAGCGAAGAGGAGGAATACTTCATTGGCCGTACCGAGTTCGACTCGCCCGATGTCGATAACACGGTGCTCATCAAGAAAGAGCAACCTCTGGCTATTGGCACTTTCTATCCTGTAAGAATCACTGACGCAGACAATTACGACTTATTCGGAACAAGCGTACAACCCAGCAAATAAGGTAAAGATGTTTTTAAGAATTTTAGGATTAATAATAGGAGGAATTTTTGGCGGATTATGGGGTGCTTTAGGAGGCTATCTTATCGGTGGACTCATCAGTTCTTTTACAGGTCAAAGCAGAGTATCATACTCCTTCCAACATAACAGCTTGTCCCAAGACGAATTTATTGACGTGCTCATGCAACTCACTGCGGCTGTCATGCAGGCGGACAACAAGATGTTGAAATCGGAATTGGACTATGTCAAAGCCTATTTGGTCAAAAACATAGGGGCCACCAAAGCCCAGCAGGCCATTTTGGAACTTCGGGACTATCTCAAGCAACCCATTGAAATACAACAGGTTTACAACACCGTCAAGAGCCGCTCAAGCATTCAGGAACGAATACTTATTCTCCAGTTCTTATTTGGTTTAGCGCAAGCCGACGGCCACATTGATGAAAAAGAAATTGATGTTATCCGCCACATAGCCTACAACATTGGTGTCTCCTCGTCCACCTTCGAAGCGCTGAAAGCCATGTTCGTAGGCTACAGCTACCAAGGCGATTACACCTCCGGTTATGGTTCAAGCTATAACTCAGGATACAGTTCGGGCTATGGTTACAATTCAGGCTCAAGCAATTACAGTTCAAGAAATTACCACAGTTTAGACGACGACTATAAGATTTTGGAAATCACCTCCGACGCCACAGACGAGGAGGTAAAAAAAGCCTATCGCAAAGCTGCTATCAAGCACCATCCCGACAAGGTGAACCACTTGGGAGAAGAGGTCCGCAAAGCCGCCGAGGAGAAATTCGCCAAGGTGAACGAAGCATACGACCGCATTAAAAAATCGAGGGGGATGAATTAATTAATGTGCTAATGAGACAATGTGCTAATGTGCTAATGAACTAGTGCGTCAAAAAAATCCAGGAGAGGAATATAGAAAAAACAAAACATGATAACCAAACAAGCTTTAGGCAACATGCTTTTCGGCATGGCCGACATCCTTCGCGACAAGGTGGAGGACTACAAGTCGTATATTCTCTCATTGCTATTTTTCAAACGTCTTTCCGACAATTACCAATGGGAGATTGAACATGAGAAAGAACAGTTTATAATTGACTACGTGCGGGAGCCTTCGCCACGTGAACTGGATGTGATTGCCAAGAAAAAGCATGACTTCACAATCCCTGACGGCTGCTTTTGGGATGATGTGCGCTTGGCTCCTATCGACAAGAAAAACGAAAAGTTGGATGCTGCCGTTACCGCTATTGCGGAACAGAATATTGACAAAGACGGCAAATATGTCCTCAAAGGCATTATCAACACCGTACGCTGGAACGAGCCTGCGCCAGATGGTTCCGGCAGAAAGAAATTGGACCCTGAAGTGCTCACCAACCTCATCAACTATCTGAGTGCCGTGGATTTGAGCAACAACAATGTTACGGTGGATGTGCTGGGCGATGCCTACGAATACTTGATCAAGCGTTTCGCAGATGAAAACAAGGGCGGCACTATGGCGGGACAGTTCTACACGCCGCAGGAGGTTGTTGATATTATTGTACGTTACCTGAAACCACAGAAAGGTGAAACCGTGTATGACCCCACTTGCGGTTCCGGTGGCTTCCTGCTGAATGCCGCCAAATATGCGCGCGCCAGCTACGATACGCAAAAGAGCATCCGCCTCTTCGGGCAGGAATTGGTGTGGAATACTTGGGCTATCTGCAACATCAACATGATTCTGCACGGCTTGGATGCCCGCATCGAGCAGGGCGACACCATCCGTTACCCGAAATTCAAAAGCGAAGAAAACGAACTTGAACTCCGCACGTTCGACAAAGTGATGGCCAATTTCCCCTTTTCGATGGAGAACTGGGCACAGAACGGCGAACCCAAGAAGGACAAGAAAGGCAATACCGTGAACAAGAAGGACGGCACGCCGCAGATTGAATACAAGAAGGAGTTTACCGACCCTTACAACCGCCTCGTTTATGGAGTTCCACCTTACAGCAATGGTGATTTTGCTTTCTTGCAGCATATTATCGCTTCACTCGATGATAAAGGCAAGGCTGGCGTGGTGTGTCCGCAAGGCGTTCTGTTTCGTGGCCAGCCGGAGAAGACCGAGGAAGAAGACGGTCAGAACCGCAAGGCCGATGTGGAGTACACGATTCGGCGTGGATTCTTGCAAGGCGTGGATTTCAAGCAGCATGTCAATATCATCGATGCTATCGTGGTGCTGCCTGGCAATCTATTTTATGGAACCACCATCCCTGGTGCCATCATATTCTTCGACAAGAACAAACCCGAGGAACGCAAGAACAAGGTGCTGATGGTGTATGCCGCCAAGAAGGGCTGGTATCGCGAAGAGGCCAACATGAGCGTGCTGGAGCCACAGGATGTGCTGCGTATCTCCACCATTTTGGAGAGTTGGGGCGATGAGGAAAAGGCGAAACATTGGATCAAACACCAGAAAAACAGGCTGCATATCCGCATTGAGGAGGAGTTGGATTTTCAGCTTTCAGAAATAGAAAACGATACCAAAGAAGAGTTGGCCAAGCAAACCGAAAAGTTGGCCAAGGCCAAGTTGGCGTTGCAAACCAAGGCGGAGAATGGCAAGAAGCCGACCGCCGGCGAGCTGAAAGCCGTGGAAGCAGCTCAAAAGGCGTTGGACAAACTCACTTCAGACAAAGCCGCCCGCGAAACAGCCTTCCGGGAGAAAGCCGAGAAAATACGCCAAGCCATTGCCGATGTGGAGAACGAATTGATGCAGATGTTTGCCGACCCCGAACTGCGCAAACGCTATTTCTCCATCGTGGACATGGACGAGATCGAGGAAAACGAGTTCAACCTCAACATTCCGCGCTATGTGGATACCTTTGAGCCCGAGGAACAGATAGACTTGAAAGAAGCTATTGCCGACTTCCAAAAGGCGATGCAAATGGAATCGGATGCGGAGAAGGAACTGGAGGAACTGCTGAAATCAATTAACAATTGACAATGTACAATTGACAATGATGGAGAATGAGATAATTAAAAGCCAAAAACATGACCAACAATATCAAGAATTGGTTTCAGATATTGGTGGATTACTGGCAAATGCACGACAGCACATTGCCACTTCGGTTAATACAATATTAGTGGAAACCTATTGGCAGATTGGGCGCTATATTGTTGAATACGAGCAAAAAGGTGCAGAACGGGCAGAATATGGCAGCAACCTTCTAAACCGTTTATCCAACGATTTGACACTAAAATACGGAAAAGGTTTTGGGAAGAGCAACCTTCTGTATATGAGAAAATTATATATAACCTTCCCAAAAAGTGGGACACTGTCCCACCTTTTGAGTTGGAGCCATTACTACGAAATATTGAAATCAGACGATGCCCTGGAAATATCATTCTATACAAAAGAATGCGAGAAACAGAATTGGAGTGTTCGGGAGCTGAAGCGTCAGATGAAAAGCATGTTGTTTCATCGAATGGCTTTAAGCAAAGACAAGGATGGCGTACTGGCTTTGGCCAGCCAAGGAATAGAGGTGCAAAAGGCGGAAGATATTATCAAAGACCCGTATGTGCTTGAATTTGTCGGACTTCCTGACAGGGACATTTATAAAGAAGATGATTTGGAAAATGCTTTGATTGAAAACCTTAGCAAGTTTATGCTTGAGCTGGGGAAAGGTTTTGCATATATAGGCCGACAATACCGGTTCAGCATTGCAGGCAGGCATTATCGTGTTGATTTGGTGTTTTACAATGTGATATTGAAATGCTACTGCCTGATTGATTTGAAGCGTGGCGAGGTGCAGCATGAAGATATAGGGCAAATGAATTTCTATTTGAATTATTTCAAGAAGGAAGTTTGCACCGAAGGCGACAACGAACCGATAGGCATCATATTGGGAGCAAACGCTGACAAGCTCACAATGGAATATGCGATGAACAACATCTCTAACCAATTGTTTGTAAGCAGATACCAATTATATTTGCCTGACAGGGATTTGCTCGAAGCGCAATTGAAGAGACTGTTGGAGAATGAACAATTAACAATGTACAATGAACAATGATGGAAGGTTGGAAAGAAATAGCGTTAAATGAGATAGGTTGGTTTAAAGGCGCTGGCGTAAACAAACTTATAAATACAGATGAACAGCCAGTTTATCTGGTCAATTATATGGATGTTTATAAGCATTGGAGGATTTACTATAACACCAACTATCAAGAAGTTACTGCAAAGGACAGAGAGATTGAAGAGGCGAATCTGTTAGAGGGTGATGTTTTGTTTACTCCATCTTCTGAAAAACCAATAGACATTGGACATGCAGGTGTGGTTATGGAAACGATGCCTAATTGTGTGTATAGTTACCATCTCATCAGATTAAGACTGTATGATAAAACCCAATTTGACCTAAAGTATCTTTCTTATTTACTGAATTCTGATAATGTCCAAAAACATTTTGTTTCAAGAGCTTCTGGTAGTGGTATCCGTTATACCTTGTCTTTGAGTGATTTCAAGAGCGCGAAGATCAGATTTCCCAAAAAATCCGAGCAATCCGCCATAGCCGCCATTCTCTCGAAGGTAGACGAGGCGATAGCGGCGGTGCAGGGCAGCATAGCCGCCGCCGAGCGACTGAAAAAGAGCCTGATGCAAAACCTCCTCACCGGCCGCATGAAACCCGATGGCACACTCCGCAAAGAGGATGAGTTTTACACGGATGAGAAGTTTGGGAAAGTGCCGAAGGGGTGGGAGGTGAAAAAAGTTTCAGAAATAGCAGAAAACCTTGATAATCTCAGAAAACCAATAAAATCTATTGATAGAGATAAAATCAAAGGTAAAATTCCTTATTACGGAGCAGCCGGAATTGTTGATTATATAAATGATTATCTATTTGATGGAACATATCTTTTGTTTGGTGAAGATGGCGAAAACCTGTTATCTAGAAAACTGCCTCAAGCATTTATCGTAAAAGGAAAGTTTTGGGTAAATAATCACGCACATATATTACGAGTCTATGATGAATTTGACATCAACCTGATTGTAAATATCTTAGAATCAAAGAAATATGATGATATTGTTTACGGATCTGCCCAACCGAAAATAAACAAGTCTGATCTAAACAGAATAAAAATAATTATACCAAAAGATATTGATGAGCAAAAAAGGATTTCGAAATCAATTACAACAATAGATATAGAAATATCAACTAAACAAAACAAAATCGCCATCCTTGAAAGGCTGAAGAAGTCATTGATGCAGAATTTGCTGACGGGGAGGGTGAGAGTAAAAAAATAATTTAGGAGGATCGCAAAATGAATATAGGAACATTTATCAAAGCAACAGGAATATGGTATAGAAATGAAATAAATACCATAAAGAAAAAGGCAGATGTACCATTGCAACCTGTTTTTGAGGCCTTTATGAATGCTTGGGAAGCTATTCTTGACAGATTCTCAAAAGAGTATTTTAAGAATGGGTCAATAAAAATAAAAGTGTATTATTTGCAAAACCTATTCTCGAAAGAAAACGATGGTCATGATTTTGAAAAGATTGTTATTTCCGACAATGGTGTCGGTCTTGAGTATAATAGTTATCAAAGGCTAATCAATTTGCGCGATGACACAAAAAAACATTCTAATTTAGGCACAGGTAGAATTCAATATCTTCATTTCTTTGACCACACTACAATTAACAGCATTTATAAGGAGGGTGATCAGTACAAGAAAAGAAAAGTCACCCTTTCTAAAAATGAGTCATTTTTAAGAGAGAATGCCATTATGCGCTTGGATGAAGATGATAATTCAGCCGAAGCCGAATTACAGACAGATGTCACCTTCGAAATACCGTTAGAAGATAAGGATAGGGAATTTTATTCTTTATTAACTGTAAAGGAATTAAAGGAGGAAATAATAAAACACTTTTTGTCGCTTTTTTGTGAGTACAGAGCACAACTGCCTAAAATTCATATTTCTATCTTTGAAGACAAAGAATTGAAAGAAGAAGATGATATAATTTCAACAGACATCCCTAATCCTGATAAGGAAGAAGAATTGTCAATAGATTATAGCACGCTTAATGAGAAGAACAAAATAGTTTCTGCCGGCCATCAGGAGAAGTTTCAATTGACCGCATTTAAACGACCGAGTTCGGAAATCAAACAGAATGCAATATATCTAGTCAGCAAAGGCGCAACTGGTGTTGCCATAGACGTTGATTCTTTGCAGAAAAAAGACGAAATAGATGGTAATAGGTATATGTTTTTGCTTTCTGGAGATTATTTGGATGCCAGTGATAGAGATGATAGAGGAAATATCCGATTAGTTAGTCGTCAGGAATTTAAACATCAGAATGAGGACAGTCTGTTCAAAGAGGAAGTTGTCCTATTTGATGATATTGTAGATGAAACAAATAAAAACATCAATAGGTTGTACACAGAGTTGGATAGTAAAAACCAAGAAAAGAACAAAACAATTGATGAATTACAGCAGATGTTCTTGTTGAATCCTGTTACTGTAAATAAGGTTCGCAAAAGAATCAAGAATACGGATTCCGAAGAAACCATTCTAAAAGCAATTTATCAGGCTGATAGTGAGATTGAAGCAAAGAAGGACGACGCTATTAGACAACAGATGGAAGAACTTAAATCCATAACACCTGATAAAACCGAAGATTATCAAGCGAGGTTGAAAGAAAAAGTCGATGAGTTAATTACGGCCATTCCATTGCAGAATAGGACGGTGTTAAGTAAATACGTAGCGCGGAGAAAACTTGTATTGGATTTGTTTGATGAAATACTGAATAAAGAACTGGAATCATTGAAAGATGGGAAACGGATAGATGAGAAATTATTACATAATTTATTGTTCCAACAAAGTTCAACTTCAGAAACTCCTGAAGATAGTGATTTGTGGATAATAAATGAGGAATTCATTTATTTTAAAGGAGTATCAGAAGCAAAATTTGAAGATATTGAATATAATGGAAAGAAAATCTTTGATAAGGAATTCTCGGAAGAAGATAAACGATACTTGAATTCTTTAGGAGAAAAGCGATTGAGCAAACGTCCTGATGTATTGCTGTTTCCAGAGGAAAACAAGGCAATAATAATTGAATTCAAAGCCCCTGATGTTAATGTTTCCGAACATTTAACTCAAATTGATTTTTATGCCAGCATTCTTCTTAACTATACAATTGAAGAATTGCAACTAACAACTTTTTACGGATATTTGATTGGAGAAGACATTGAAGACAGAGATGTTCGAGGACGTGTTAGTAGGTATGAGTATTCTTCTAAATTCAACTATTGGTTTAGGCCATCAGAAAAAGTGATTAACTTTAATAATGGTCCAGAGGGAAACATCTATTCGGAAGTAATCAAATACTCAACATTGTTAGAAAGGGCAAAATTTAGAAATCAGATATTTATTGATAAACTAATAAAAGGAGATACAAAATGATAATAAACCACAGTAAATAGTTGAAGAAATCATTGATGCAGAATTTGCTGACTGGGAGGGTGAGGATAAAATGTACAATTAACAATTTAAACAAATAAATATGGAGAATAAGATTGTTGCATATATTGATTTACTGGCATTTTCCAATCATTTGAGGGAAGATACAAGTGATGCCTTGATGGCAATGAATAATTATAATACTATTTTATCTACAAAAATACGGGATGAAATAACAAACCCTGTTTCTTCATACCCGAAAGGACTTCAGGAACTAGCTAAAAAGCATTCCATCGACAGCTTTGATTATTTCTTTCCATTTTCTGATTCTGTCTTTTTGATGTCAAGTGATAGTAGTTCTTTTATCAAGCAATTAGGAAGCTTTGTTTTACAATCTTTCACGTTGACAGCACATTTTTATAAACGGCTTATTGATCCTTCAAAACCGGAAAAAGGTTACATAAATAACTATTCAATTAATAAAGACGGTGAAGTAGTGGTTAATCAGGGAGAATGTAATTATTATCCAGCACTATTTCGTGGTGGAATTGCTTATGGGGAGGCGTTTCCAATAGAACTCTATAGTATAATTGATAAGAAGCCTTCAAAGGCAAAAGTAATAACAGGAAAAGCTGTTGTTGATGCTGTGGGGCTTGAATCTAAACATAAGGGTCCTAGATTAGTGTTTGGTCAAGATGTTTTTGACCAATTAAATGACGATGCGCGTGATTATTGTCGAATAATCCCCGAGGCTTCAAATTTGTATGAAATTTTGTGGCCTGCCTTGATATATATAAAACAAAACGAAACTTTTCAATGTGAACAAGAAATGTCTAAGATGAGCGATCTCATTATACCCGCTTATAATTTATGGAAGGCATACAATCACACACTAGTTTCTTCGCACTATTTCAACTTTATTGAACTGATAATTGCTTCTACCATACAATTTTTTGATAAAAAATGTCAATTGAAAGAATTTGCAAAAAGCAAAATAATTGAGTGGATAAATAGTAACGAATTGAAAGACAAGATAATTATTAATAAATACTAATTTGAATTATGGAGTACAGCATAGCATGTGAAATTTTAAAACAGATTTCCGAAGTTCTAACAAAGGAAAGCAATACTGAATTTTCTTTGGTTTCTACAGGTAATAATTGTTGGACAGATAACGGTTACTCTGTTGAAATAGTTGATATTGATATTCCAAGTGATTTGATTTCTATTCCAAATCCTAAATGTTCAGACGATAAAGACGGATATTATAGAGTTAATCGGATTCGTTTGGGAAGAACAATTATGGATGATACAAAAAATGGGTTCCCTTTTGATTACAATAGTATTAAAGCTATAATAAAAGCGGAAGATAAGTGGGCGTATTACAATAAAACATTTTAAACACATTATACAAATGATACTAGATTTTAAAGAAATTCCAGAAGCGAACAAAGGAACGGGGTTACAAGACACTTTCGAACTTTTCTCGAGAGATTTTTTGTCTTTTTTGGGATATAGAATTGTTCAAGACCCAGATAGAGGCCCAGACGGTAAAAAAGATTTGATAGTTGATGAAGTTATTCCGGGTATTACATCTGAATATACCATTAGATGGTTGGTTAGTTGTAAACATTTTGCACATAGTGGGAACTCTGTAAAAGACAGTGATGAAATCAATATAAGTGAAAGATTAAAACAACATAATTGTGATGGATTTATGGGAGTGTATTCTACAATTGCTGCTGCAACTTTAACAGGAGTTCTTAGTGGACAAAATAAATCTGTGATTTTTGATCGTGAGAAGATTGAATCGTATTTACTTGGCAGTTTGGAAGGTCACAAATTAGCGTGTAGGTATTTTCCTGAATCTTTTAAAAAGTATCAGATAGAAAATCCGACACCAGCAAAAATCTTTGGAGAAGAATCTGTAATTTGTTGTGATTACTGCGGAAAAAATCTTTTACTAGAAAGTGAACATGGAAATTATGTGATGCTAAAAGAAGAAGATTTTAAAAACGATGGCTACCAAAAGCAATACAAAGACATATATTTTGCTTGTTGTGGGGGATGCGATAGTATATTAGAAAACAAATTTAGAGAGAAAGGTATGTATTATTGTGGATGGGAAGCAATTGACGAACTTTGTAATCCAACAATATGGTTAATGCGTTTTATGGCATTCGTCAATGGCATACAAAAAGAACAAGACCTGAGCGATGTTGCATTTGAAAAAATGAAAAAAGTTTTTATCAATACATTTCCTTACGTAGCAAGGCACTTAACCCAAAAAGAACATGACAGGGTAAAATCACTGTTGTTTTATGATCTTTTGTGACACTTCTAATTGTCCATTGTTAATTGTCAATTGAAATGAAGACTTCCATCCGCTTCTATAACGACCGCGAGGTGCGGGCTGTGTGGGACGAGGACCAAAACAAATGGTGGTTCTCGGCTACCGATGTTGTACGGGCCATCAACAATGAACCCGACTATGTCAAGGCAGGAAACTACTGGCGCTGGCTGAAAAAGAAACTCAAGGCCGATGGTGTCCAACTCGTGAGCGTCACTCACGAGTTCAAATTTGAGGCACCGGACGGGAAAAAACGTGCTGCCGATGCACTTGATGATAAATGTGTGCAAACCTTGGCAAAGCATTATCCCAACAATCGTGCAAACGCTTTCTTGGATTGGTTCACCTACAGCGACAATACCATTGACGGGAAAAGCCGAAAAAAAGCTTACGCTCTTTTTGAAAGCGGATTACTGAAATCGTTGGAACCTGGAAGCATTAAGTGCTTGCAACAAATTCACGCATATATTTTTGGCGGACTTTATGATTTCGCAGGTCAAATACGATCGAAAAATATAAGCAAGGGAGGATTTACCTTTGCTAATGCATTACATTTTCCAGTTATTCTGCCTAACATTGAAAATATGCCCGAAACCACCTTTGACGAGATTGTGGATAAGTATGTGGAGATGAATGTGGCACACCCCTTTATGGAAGGCAACGGCCGCAGCACCCGCATCTGGTTAGATTTAATGTTGAAACGTTCATTGAAGAAATGTGTGGATTGGAGCATGATCAATAAAAACGATTATTTGGAAGCAATGCGAAAGAGCGTGGTGGATGCCGCTTGCATAAAAGAATTACTGCTGTCAGCCCTCACCGACAAGATCGACGACCGCAAGCTGTTTATGAAAGGGATTGATTATTCTTACTATTATGAGGAAAAATGAACAATTTGAGACGCTGGTTTCGACAGGTTTTGTAATGGTGCCTTCGACAAGCTCAGGCACCGAGGAAACGGTGGTTGAGCCTGTCGAAACCACCGAAGGTACCACATTCAACAAAATCTAACCTGCAATGAAAGGATACATGTACATACTACTCTGCGATGATGGCAGTTACTATACAGGAAGCACTAACAATTTGGAGTTGCGATTACAGCAGCATTTTGCTGGCGAAGGAGCCAATCACACTAAAAAACATCCTCCAGTGAAATTGCTTTATTATGAAGAGTTTGACAGGATTGACGAGGCATTCAACAGAGAAAAGCAGGTGCAAGGGTGGAGCAGAAAGAAAAAGGAAGCATTGATCAATAGAGAATACGAGAAACTGCCGGAACTGTCAAGAAATTATTCGCAATATGGAAGGCCTGAGATGTCGGTGGTGGTTTCGACAAGCTCAACCACCGTACCCTCGGTGCCTGAGCCTGTCGAAGGCACCGAAATGAAGCCAAGCTCAACCACCGATGACGCAACGGTGCCTGAGCCTGTCGAAGGCACCGAAATGAAGCCAGGCTCAACCACCGTCTCCTCGGTGCCTGAGCCTGTCGAAGGCACCGATACAGAAAATGATAAATAATAATTGTTAATTGAATATGTCACAGTTGCACGAAAACAAGCCCGTAGAATCCAAAGTCACCGAATGGCTCACCCAGCTAGGTTGGGAATACCGCTCGGCGGAGGATTTGAAACCCTATAACCGCTTGCAGATGAGTGCGGTGGTGGAGCCAATACTGGTGGAGCAGGTGATGGCGCTGAACAGCATCGGCCAGCAGGCGGCCAAGATGGCGGTGGAGACCTTGCTCAACAACTTGCGCAATCCCATCCCCATCGAGGGCAACGAGAAGTTCCTCAACCAGCTCTGCGACGGCGTCAATATCACGGTAGACCATAAAGACTGCACCATACGCTTCATCAATTTTGAGGACATTTGGCAAAACAGCCTCATCGTCACCAACCAATACGCGGTGCAACAGGTTCGTGCAGACATCTGCCTGTTGGTCAATGGCATACCGTTAGTGCCCATCGAGGCTAAGCAGTGCGCACGGCGCGGCACCAATTGGCTTGAAGGCGTGCGCCAGTTCCAGACCTACGACCGCCGCAGCGAGAAACTGTTTATGTGTCACCTCTTTGGCGTTGCTTGCAACGGAAGGCTGAGCAAATACGGCATTCCGGGCGCGTCGTCGTCCTATTTCAACGAATGGAAGGATTCGGTCATCGCCGACAAATACGACAATCCGCTGCTGCATCCCGAAAACGAGTTGTGCCGTGTCTATAAGGACGAAAACGATGGCCTGATGCACTTCGATGTGGAACGGCTGCCCAACGGACAGCTATTGGAGCAGATGAAGTTCGGCATTATCGGTTTGTTGCAGCCTGAGCGTGTGCTCGACATCCTGCAACATTTCATTGTGTTTGAGCGCGACGACAACAAGATCATCAAGAAAGTGGCGCGTTACCAACAACTGCGTGCCGCCAACAAGATTGTGGATAGAGTCATTGCTTCCGACAAGGCTCAAGGCGTGATTTGGCATACGCAAGGCTCGGGCAAGTCGCTCACCATGCTCTACACAGCCTACAAACTCCGCAAGACCGAAACCTTGAACGATCCGACCATTTTCATCGTGGTGGACCGCAAGGACCTGAAAGACCAGATGGACGACACCTTCTTCAACTGTGTGTTTCCGAATGCGAGGGTGGTGATGAGTATCGGCGACCTGAAAAGCATACTCAGAAACCAACCCGCTGGCGTGTTCATCACCACCATTCAGAAATTCAAGGAGTTGGGCGAGATCAAGGACGAGCGCGACAATGTCATCGTGCTCATTGATGAGGCCCATCGTACGGAATACGGCGACTATCAGATGGAACTGCGAGCTGTGTTGCCCAATGCCAAACGCTTCGCCTTCTCGGGAACGCCGATTCCCAAGACCCATCGGGAGTTTGGCATCAAGGATGAGAACGGCAGGATAGAGTATTATTTGGACAAATACAGCGTCATCGATGCCATCAACGACGGTGCCACCAAGCCCATTCGTTACACTTTGGGCCCGTCGCAGTGGTTTTTGGACAAGGAAAACCTCAAGAAAGGTTACGAAGAAATCACCGCAGACCTTGAAGAAGACCAGAAACGCTTGGTGGAACAACGTGTGCAGCCTTGGAAAACCCTGATGAAGAAGCCTGAGCGAATCAAGACCTTGGCCGCCGACATCGCCAAGGACTTTCGCGAGCGTTTGGAGCCGCAAGGCTTCAAGGCGCAGGTAGTGGCCATCGACAAGGAGGCTTGTGTGCTGTATTACAACGAATTGCTCAACTATTTCGACTCATCGGAAATCCGTATCATCTTTTCCACAGGACAATACGAAACAAGTGAACGTTACGACCTCTTTTCGCCGTTCTACATCGACGACAAGGAACGTAAACGCTTGATCGACAACTTCAAGAAACGTATTACCGATGAGGAGAAAGCCAAAGGCAACAACCTGAAAATCTTCATTGTCTGCAATATGCTGCTCACCGGCTTTGATGCGCCTATTGAGCAAACCATGTACTTGGACAGCCCCTTGCGAGACCATAACCTGTTGCAGGCTGTGGCTCGCACTAACCGGCCGTATGACTATGGTGAGGGCGAAAACAAACTTTCCAAGGAGTTTGGTCGCATCGTCGATTATGTGGGCGTATTCCAGAACTATAAGGAAGCCTTGAACTATGATCCCGAAGACATCGGCGAGTTTGAAGACGTGGATGCGCTGTTGAAAGATTTTCCAAAAGAATTGGATGCCGCTTTTGAACCTTTTGCCGAAATCAAGTTGGAGGACAGTTACGAGTGCGAAATAGCTATCATCCGCAAGTTGAGCGAGATTGACCACGGGCTGTTTGAAAATCGTTTCCATCGCGTAGTGCAGCTTTGGGAAGCTATCAGTCCTAATCCAGGTTTGCGTCCGTTCCGTACAAAATACCTGTGGTTAGTGACTATTTACGAACTCTATCTGGAGGAATTCCGCCGAGTGGATTTCGATGCCGAGTTCTATGCGGCGCAAACACGCAAACTTTTGGAAGAGAGTGCCACTTTGCTGGATTTCCGGGGTCACCTGCCCGAAATCGCAATCGACGCAGATTATCTCGCCAAGTTGCAAGAAACCAAACTGTCGCCTTCCGACAAAGCTGAGAAGATTATCCGCGACATTGAAACGATGATTCGCACCAACCAGAACAGTAGTGCCATCTATATTGAGTTTCAGGAACGTCTGGATGCGCTTATCCGCTTGAAGAACGCCAATGCCATTGAGATTGAGGGGCTTTTGAAGAAACTCAGCGAGCTTTACACCGAAGTGGATGAGGCGGTTGAAATCCCCAAAAAGATGGGTTTTGATGACAAAGGCACTTTTGAAATTTATCAAATTCTCAAAAATGAACTTCCGCATTTCGATGAAGCATTGGCAAGGGAATTTGCCAACGAATTGGCAGCCAAGATTCAGTCGAGAATTTATATCGGTTGGCAGGAAGTCACGCAGGAGTACAACCGTTTGTTGGGCGAGGTGGCTTTGTTGGCGGCCAACGAAAAATATGATGCCTTGGACATTTACGGCAAAGACATTTTACATGAGAGCATTATGGATTCCATTGTGAGAAATTTCAGTTTGAATTGATATGTTGCCAGAGAATTATACTGTTATTCGCCGTGAGGTCAAGAATGCCCGTCTGCGTGTCTGCGAGGACGGTTCTGTACAACTATTTGTTCCGCTGTCTTTTACGGACGATGATATCGAACGGTTGTTGCAGAAGAAGGCAAAATGGATAGCCTCGAAAAGGCAATTCTTTGGACAGAAAACCAAGATCCAACTTCGTCGCAACGAACTTTTACTTTTCGGCAACCGTTATGCCTATTTTTATTCGTCCCAATATCAGAATAAGGTGATCGTCAATCACGAAAGCAAGACCATTCAGGCAAAACGTGACTTGTTGGATACGACGGTGCAGGAAAAATGGCTGAAATCGGTGGCCCGAAAGTATATCTTATCTCGTACAGAGACACTTTCCGAGGCGCTGCTTCTGCCTTACAACAAACTTTACATTCGCAGTCAGAAACGGAAGTGGGGGAATTGCTCGTCTGAAAAAAACATCTCTATCAATTGGCGACTGATTAAAGCTCCCGAGTTTGTCATTGACTATGTTATCATTCACGAACTGTGCCATACTGTCATTATGAATCACAGTGCCCGTTTTTACACTTTGCTTCGTTCACATTGTCCTGATGGAGAACAGGCACAAGCTTGGTTGGATAGGTATGGGAACAGTTTGTAATCTACAGCTTGTACAATCAACTTCCGAAAGGCAAAATTTTCCACGGCAACAATTAATCCAAAAAAAAGTTGTATTTTTGCAAATTCTATTGAAACAACATGGCGTCATTTTATAATCTATACAACGATATCGAGTATAAAATAAAACAGGCCCAGCTGCGTTTAATAGATATATCCAAGGAAAACAAGCAGTTGCAAGATGAAAAACAGTTGCTGAAAAACGAGAATGACAGATTGCAGGCGCGTGTGAAGGACTTGGAAGAGAAACTTAAATTAATGACCATAACACACACAATAGTAAATAAAGAAGATAAAACTGAAACCAAAAGAAAGATTACAGAGTTAGTGCGGGAAATAGATAATTGCATAGGACTTCTCAATAGTTGACGATGGAAGATGACAAGATAAAAATACAGATTGAGGTAGCACAACGGAAAATCAGCGTTATCATCAAGAAGGAATGGGAATATTACTACCGGGAAGCCGAAAAAAGAATCAATGACAGTTTTCTGGCCTTTGCCCGAAAATTCAATTACACCGACCATCAGGACCTACTTTCCAAAATACTCATCGAATATACAGTGAAATTAATTGATACTGAAGAAAGATTAAATGAATACGAAGAGGATTTGATTCCGAAAATGGAAGCTTTGAAAAAGCTGGCCGACGGTTTGGACATTGATTAGACGTTCTTTGAAAAACACCCTACCCGCACAAGTCAATAACGTTTGTTAAACTCAACACTTTACAAACGAAGGCACGGCTCGTACTATCAAAATAAGGCCTCACCCGCAAGGGGATGTCTCGGCATCCGGTGGACTATTGCGATATTGCGGCTCCTTCATCATTATTAACATAGGAGTTTAATGAAACCCTATGGACTGTGCGGGATTTTTTTTTAGTTGAAAATTGAAAACTGAAAACTGAAAATTCAAAAAGCAAAACACTTAAAACCAAATATATATAACCAAATTTCAAAATCAAAAACAAATGACAATACTATGGATTTTAATTGGTATAATTGTAGGATTAGCCGTAGGAATGCTCCTCTCTTTTACCATTCTCAAAGATTCTATCACTAAAAGCAGCAAGGAAATCTTAAAAAAAGCCGAAGAAGACGCAGAATTACTGAAAAAAGAAAAAATACTGCAAGCAAAAGAGAAATTTCTTCAACTGAAAAGTGAACACGAGAAGGCTGTTAACGAGAAAAACCAACAAATCAGCGCCGCCGAGAACAGAATCAAACAAAAAGAGAACACGCTGAACCAAAAATTAGAAGAAGCCAACAAGAAAATCAACGAAAACAACGCCACAAAAGAGAACCTCAAGAAGCAAATGGAGGCCACAGCCCAAAAGCAGGCCGAATTGGACAAGCAGACCGCTATCCAGAAACAAAAGCTGGAATCCATTGCCGAGCTTACCAGCGAACAGGCTAAGCAACAGCTGATTACGCTGATGGAAGAAGAAGCCAAGGCTGATGCTATGGTGTTGGTAAAAGACATTATTGACGAGGCGAAAAATACCGCCAACAGTGAAGCTAAAAAAGTGATTATCAAATCAATACAGCGTGTCGGAGTGGAAGCTGCCATCGAAAACGCCGTTTCCGTCTTCAACATTGAAAACGACGAGATCAAAGGTCGTATCATCGGTCGTGAAGGCCGTAACATCAGGACCTTGGAGAACCTGACCGGTGTGGATGTCATCATCGACGACTCCCCCGACGCCATCCTCCTCTCCAGCTTCGACCCCATCCGCCGCGAGATTGCCCGCCAGTCACTGCAAAAACTGGTTACCGATGGCCGTATCCACCCCGCCCGTATCGAGGAAGTGGTAGCTAAGACCAAGAAACACATCGAACAGGAAATTGCCGAAATCGGTAAACGTACTTGTATCGACTTAGGCATCCACAATATCCACCACGAGCTGATGCGCATGGTAGGTAAGATGAGATACCGTTCATCATACGGACAGAACCTTTTGCAGCACTCCAAGGAAGTTGCCAACCTCTGCGCCACTATGGCTGCCGAATTGGGTTTGAATCCAAAATTAGCCAAACGTGCCGGTTTGTTGCACGATATCGGCAAGGTGTCGGATACTGAACTGGAGATGCCCCACGCCATCTATGGTGCCCAACTGGCTGAGCAATACAAGGAACGTCCCGAAGTGGTGAATGCCATCGGTGCCCACCACGATGAGATGGAGATGGACAACCTCATCTCTCCGTTGGTACAGGTTTGCGATGCCATCTCTGGCGCACGTCCCGGCGCACGCCGCGAAGTGGTGGAAGCCTACATCAAGCGTCTGAACGACCTGGAGAATATTGCCCTCACCTACCCTGGTGTGGTGAAAACCTTCGCCATCCAGGCAGGCCGCGAACTGCGTGTTATTGTAGGCGCTGAAAAAGTGAGCGACGAACAGGCTAACCAGCTGTCATTCGACCTCTCCAAGAAGATCCAGAACGAGATGACATATCCCGGACAGATCAAAATCACGGTTATCCGTGAAACACGTTCAGTCAATTATGCAAGATAAAGCAGTAATATATTGTCATGAAAAAGGAAATCTTTCAGGGGAAAATATTTTGGCTGATTCTGTTCGGAGTCACCATCATATTGTTTATCCTCTATTTGGTTTTCTTTTCTGACAATAATCTGCGGAAGAGACGCGAACTGGACAAAAAGATAGAAAATCTGGAGAAAAGTATCACTGATACCAAAAATAAGATTGAGAACAACTACTCCTACGACCAACTCAAAAACGACTCAAGCAAACTGGAACAATACGGCCGCGAGAACCTGAATATGCAGAAGAAGGATGAGGATGTGTTTATTGTTGTATATGAATAAAGGTTACAGGGGACAGGAGACAGAATTAACAATTAACAATTAATAATTAAGAATTCAAAATTCAAAATTCAAAATTCAAAGTTCAGAATTCAAAGATAAAGGAGACATAATTATTAATTATCAATTATCAATTATTAATTATAAGCGATGCGGATAGCAATTATTAACGGGGTAAATTTAGGCTGTTTAGGGACACGGGAAGTGAACATCTATGGTTCCCAGACTTTTGAGGAATATTTCAAGCAGCTGCAGCAATTATTTCCCGATGTTGAGTTGACCTATTTCCAGTCGGACAAGATTGAGGAATTGGTTGATGCTCTGCGTAAAGGGAAAAATTGCGACGGCATTATCTTGAATCCGGGGGCTTATACCCACACTGCCATCGTATTAGCCGATGCTGTACGCTCTATCAGCACACCGGTGGTTGAAGTTCACATCACCAACCTCTTTGGTCGCGAGTTATACCGCAGACGCTCTGTTATTGCCGCCCACTGCGTAGGTTTCATCAGCGGCTTCGGACTCCAAGGCTACGAGTTAGCGATAAGACATTTTGCAGCCCATTAAACCTACACAACAAACATCAGTCTAAACTAAAAAATATTCTTTCGCACACAGAAAATAACATTAAAACACTACCTCGACCTACGGCTCCCCCCTCTAAAAAGAAGGGGAATTTAAACACGACAAAATAACAAATCAACAATTCAACAAATAAAAAAACAAAGCTATGAAAAAGATCTTAAGTATTGCAATTCTTATGATTTTTGCGCTCTCTTTGTCAGCACAAGATGCACCGGCTGAAAAGCCCAAAAAAGTGAAAGAACCTGAAATCACTTTTGAGACATTGGTTCACGATTACGGTCAGATTTACCAGAATGACAATGGTGAATGTGAATTTGTATTCAAGAACACCGGCAAAGCCGAATTGATTCTGACCAACTGCCGTTCCAGCTGCGGTTGCACAGTTCCTGAATGGCCCCGCGAGCCCATCGCTCCAGGCAAGAAAGCCAGCATCAAAGTCAAATACAACACCGGTCGTTTAGGCGTCATTAACAAAAGCATCACTGTTGAGTCAAACGCCACCAACAACAGAGTTGTATTAAACATCAAGGGCAACGTGAACGCCAGACCTGCCGAGGCAGCTCCCGAAAACGGTGCCACTCCATTAAACGCTCAATAATAGAAATTAGAACCATCATGAAAAGAATTTGTGCCATCATCGCGTTAGTCTTTGCTGTAACGTTTTGCGTTGCGCAAAATAGCAAGCAAGCCAAGTCACAAGCCGCCAGCGCAGCTCCTGCCAGTGCCGAGATCCAGTTCGACAAAAGTGTTTGCGAATTAGGTACTGTCAAGTTGAACGAGGTTGTGACCGACACCTTCACATTCACCAACACCGGCAAGAAACCCTTGTTGTTGTACAATGTGACAGCAGCCTGCAACTGCACCAAGGTTGAGTATTCCACTGCCCCGGTGATGCCTGGCAAGACTGGCACCATCAAGGTTATCTTCAAAGCTGAAAAGCCCGATGATGTAGGTGCGAGAACCAAGAGAATCACGGTGGATTCCAACGCCAAGACTGACAGGGTTATTTTGACCTTGAAGGCCAATGTGGTGATGAACTAAGCCGCACAAATTCCACCTGGGGTCGTTTGGTTTTGACAGCGGGTATGTGGATTTGTAAGCATGTCGGAGGTTGTGAGACGGTTCCGTTAAAAACTAACTCTCCATGCCAATAAATGGCGAATCTTATGCATTCGCAGCTTAATTGCCGCGAATCTCGCGACACGGACAAGGTCCGTAGTTGCGGGTGCTTCCCCGGAAGCCACGCCCGCCGGCGTCCGGACCGAAGTATCGGAAATGGCAGGCTAGTGACCGCAGGCTTCGATGCGGGAGCGAAACTTTAGAAGATAAGCGACAGGCCGGTTGGTCCGGCACCTCCCTGTTGCCGACAATCAAGCCGAGACTAAACATGTAGAAAGCACTTTTGCAACACGTTTGGACGAGGGTTCGACTCCCTCCGGCTCCACTTCAAACGGGAAAACAGTTCCCAATTTTGAAACAAACGCACTGATAATCAAAAAGATTGTCGGTGCATTTTTGCATTTACGGCTCGCAATTCTCCGGAACACGGCTCCACGGATGCAAATCCGGACATGTGGGTAAAGTTCTTAAAAAAAATCAGAATCTTTATGGCAAATAAATAAAAGTGTGTACTTTTGCACAGAAAAAAGCATATAAATCTAAACACTGCAACATGGAACAATTCCTCTATCGTCACCGGACAATAATTCTTGTGGGAATGCTGATAGTTTTCGGAGTTCTTTTCGGGCTTATTTCCATAGGCAACCATTTGCTCTTCAAAACTTACGGTCTTGACCTTGGAATCCAAATCATTTCCATATTGTTTGGAGCTTTAGGGGTTTACAAACTGACACAACTCCATACCCAATCAACTCTTTTAACCCTCATTGCCCCTTTATTGGTGCTTTTTTCTTTCGGAATATGGTCCGCCATTGGCTCCGACTATCACTCCAATGTACCGTCGGCGATGCTACTACCATGGCTATTGTATTTCATCAAACGCGAGAAGCTCGGCCTGGCATCCCTCATGGTTTTTGCTATAATAATAGCAAAAGAGACACAGTCTCTGTGGGTTATCTTTGTGTTATTAGGCCTACTTTGGGACTACCGCAAGGATACCAAAATCCGACGTTGGCTCTTATGGAATATGCTAGGGACCGTTGTCTATGCTTTTGTCGTCATAATCCTTATCATGCCTTCACTCCACGAAGGCGCCTCACCAGGATTCTGGCGTTACAGCTGGATGGGAGAGAATTTCAAAGAAATGGCCATTTGGTTGATCACACATCCGTTACAGGCCCTTCAGAATCTGTTTGTGGATTTCATGTCCAATGCTGACCGTTCTATCCTTAAAAGAGAGTTTTATATTTGTGCGTTATGTTCAGGCATGTTCTTCGCCTTGTTAAAACCCAATTACTTGCTGATGATCATTCCGCCTCTTTTCCTGAAAATGTATGCCCAAGTGCCTGAAGCATTTTGGGGAATCAACTGTCATTACAACATAGAGATTTGTATGGTTCTATGCATAGCCAGTGTTGTGGTATTGGCTAAAATACCAACGATGGAGGAAAATTTCAAAATTCAAAAAATACAGAGTTTGAAATTGCGTGTTTTTGTGCCTGTTTTGGCACTAATTTTGACCGCAGGAACCTTATTCTACACCATCGACAAGCCATACACCCAGATTCGGCGCGATCATGTCAATCTCTTTGATAAGAGACACTGGCATCAAAATGATTTCGACGCTCAAGTGGCCCGTCGAATGCTCAAACAGATACCGCCAGATGTATCGGTATGCGCCGCTACCATGTTCACGCCACATTTGGCCACCAGAGAAGAATGCCATATTTTCCCCATCAGTTTTGGCCACCACCCTGAGTATTTTTTGTTCCCTCTTGAACATTGGACATATTACGAAAAAGAAAAAGAAATGGTGGCGGAGTATATCGCTGACACCACCCATTATGAATGTCTTGACAATGACGGTTTTTTGTTTCTACTGAAACGTCGTTAATAAAGCATCCCTATAGCCTGCTGATAAACTTACATCACCAGCCCATTCTCAGGTTTGACGGACGCGATGAATCACGTTCCTACTACACCTAACCACTAACACCTAACCACTAATTACAATTGCCAGTTGATTTCGCTTTTGCCCATTTGTCGCAGTAGTTCGTTAGTTTTGGAGAAGTGTTTGCAGCCGAAGAATCCACGATGGGCTGACAAGGGTGAGGGATGCACAGTCGAGAGAATATAATGCTTGGACGTATCAATAAGAGCCTCTTTCTGCTTGGCATAATTGCCCCAAAGGAGAAACACAAGCCCTTCGCGCTGCATCGACAACTTGCTGATAGCCGCATCCGTAAAGCGTTCCCAGCCGTGATTCTGGTGGGAGCCCGCCTCATGGGCACGCACTGTCAAAGTAGCGTTAAGCAGGAACACCCCTTGCTCGGTCCATTTTTCCAAATTGCCGTTCACTGGTATCTCAAAGCCCACATCATCATGCAATTCCTTGAAGATATTGATGAGCGACTTGGGATGAGGCACCCCATCCTGCACCGAAAAACACAAGCCATGCGCCTGCCCCGGCTCATGGTAAGGATCCTGGCCTATCAGCACTACCTTCACCTTATCGAAAGGAGTCTTGTTGAAAGCGTTGAATATCATCGGTCCCGGAGGATAAACGGTATATTTGCGTTTTTCCTCCAGCAGGAACTGCTTTAACTCCGCGAAATACGGCTGCTGGAACTCTTCCCACAGGACTTTTTTCCAGGACTCTTCGATATTGGGGGTAATCATTGTAGTTAATAATTGATAATTAATAATTAATAATTAATAGTTAATAGTTTTTAGTTTTCAGTTTTCAACTTTCAGTTTTCAGTTTTCTCTTAGTGGCGGAAGTGGCGGACACCGGTGAAAATCATGGCGATGCCGAGTTCGTCGCAGGCCTTGATAGAGTCCTCGTCGCGGACGGAACCACCGGGCTGGATGATAGCAGTAACCCCGTATTGTGCGGCCATACGCACCACATCATCGAAGGGGAAGAAGGCATCGCTGGCCATGCAGATATGGTCGGTATGACCGGCAGCCTTGGCCTGTTCGAGAGCAATATGGGCAGAACCCACACGGTTCATCTGTCCTGCTCCAACACCGATGGTCTTCATCTCCTTAGCCAGGAGTATAGCATTGGATTTCACATGTTTACAAACTTTCATACCAAAGAGCAAATCACGCATTTCATCTTCAGTAGGCTGTTTTTTGGTCACCACTTTTATCTCATAATCCTCAGCACCGGCACGGTCGATGCTCTGCATCAGCATACCACCGGTCACGCTAATAAACATTTTCTCATCGGCTTTAGACTTATCCAAATCGAAGGTCATCAGGCGGATATTCTTCTTGGTAGTCAGCACAGCCAAAGCCTCTGGAGTGAAGGCGGGAGCCAGAATGATTTCCAGGAAAACCGGCTTCATGGCAGTAGCCAAAGCTTCATCTACCGTTTGGTTGGTGGCCACAATACCACCGAAAATGGACACCGTGTCGGCCTCATAGCAACGGGTCCAAGCTTCCATGGCATCTTTGCCGATACCCACGCCGCAGGGATTTTTGTGTTTGACAGCCACTACTGTCGGCTCATCAAACTCGCGCAGGATTTGCAAGGTAGCATCAGCATCCTGTATATTATTGTATGACAATTCTTTACCATGTAATTGGGTAGCCCATGCCATAGAGAAGCCTTGTTTTTTACCGGCATAGAAAGCCGCTTTCTGGTGCGGGTTCTCGCCATAGCGCAGCGACTGCTTCCGAGTGAAAGTCAGCGTCATATTTTCGGGATCTTCCTCCCCTACTCTGTCGGTCAGATACTGGGCAATCATGGCATCGTAAGCGGCAGTATGTCTGAACACCTTGGCAGCCAAGCGGGAACGTGTTTCCAAGGAGGTATCGCCATTGGCCTTGATTTCAGCGATAACCGCATCGTAATCGTTGGCATCGCACACCACTGTCACAAACTGGTGATTCTTGGCCGCGCTACGCAACATGCTGGGACCACCGATGTCGATATTCTCGATAGCTTCGGCGAAAGTGACATTCTCTTTCTCAATAGTTTGTTTGAAAGGATAGAGATTCACCACCAGCATATCGATATACTGGATGCCATTTTGGCGCATTTCCTCCTGGTGTTTGGGGTTGGTGCGCACCGACAGCAAGCCGCCATGAACCATGGGATGCAGGGTTTTCACACGGCCATCCATAATTTCCGGGAAGCCCGTTACCTCGCTAATACCCATCACCGGAAGACCTGCCTGTTCAATGGCTTTCTGGGTACCGCCGGTAGAGATTATTTCGTAACCATTTTCGATTAATGCCTGAACGAAAGGGATCAGATTTGTCTTGTCGCTCACGCTTACCAATGCTCTTTTCATAGTTTTATCGTATTTTTATAATTTGCAAACTACAAAAATACAAAAAAAATGGAAGCATTGGCCTATCTGTCCAAAGATTTTTTACTACAAAAATACAAAAAAAATGGAAGCATTGGCCTATCTGTCCAAAGATTTTTTAAAAAAACCTTCACAAATGCAACTGCGGGGACGCAGTTGACTACATCGTAAGAGACTGCGTCCCGCAGTCGAAAAAGAAACATCCTTGTGATGATATAGCAGAGGAACCTTCACAAATGCAACTGCGGGGATGCAGTTGACTACATGATTATTCCGCAATATACATTATACAGATACCGAAGGTGAATTTACGAACTGTAACCTGGCAGAAACCTGCCTGTTGGAGAAAAGGAACAAACTTGTCGGCTTTAGGGAAAGCCAAAACGGATTTTGGCAAATAAGTGTATGCCTCTTTATGGCCTGAAATCAGTCCACCAATAAAAGGCAGAAAATGCAGGGCATACAACTTGTAGCACCAAAGGACAAAGGGATTGTCGGGATAGGACAATTCGAGAATCACCAATTTGCCGCCAGGA
>CACXXY010000013.1 GCA_902771655.1 uncultured Bacteroidota bacterium
GATAATATGGAGGATAAATCAATCATTTCTATATGTTTTTAATAATAATTTCACTCTTGACTGTAACGCCTTGACACCACTTTGTGCGGAAAACGCCAAGAGCTTGTCGCAGTTCAACTCTTCTTGCATCCAATATTCATCAAAACGAAGATCCAGCAATGCTTCCTCTGTGTTGTATTGCGGGTACAGATACAACAAATCGAGAATGGCTTTTTCGGGAAATGCAAGCATATAAGTATTGTGTGGCGACAGAAACATTGGCTTGTAACCGAAAAACAAAGCCGGCTTCACTGTTTGGTAGCTAAACTTCCCAAAATCATTGCTATACATGGCAGGTCGGTTAGAAGTAACACTGGTTATGACAGTTACCGCTTCGGGAATAATGCCATAGAAAGACAAAGCGGTATGCAAACTGATATACGATGGCGTGTAAATCCGCTGCGCCACATATCTTGCGGTTTCAGGGTTACCCTTGAGGTCGCTGAAAGCATACCAATCCTGCCTCAATTTGGACAAATAACCCTTCTTTACCCAACGAAAAAGGTTAATTCTGTCAAAATCAGGTCTCCATGCGCGAATTTGGTAAATGTTGAAACATCCCACCGCATGCCACTGTTCTCTGAATTCCAAATAGGTCATTTCATTTTATTCAAAAGAAGTTGCAAAAATACAACTTTTCTTGAATAAAATAAATATTATGTTGAATTTTTTTAAGACATGCAACATCCCGACAAAACTTAATATCACAAAATAACACTTTTTACTTTAGCAGACACATTAAAATTTTTCGTACCTTTGCAGGTTATTGGAAAAATTTATATTAACAATGAAATATACTGAATATAAAGGACTTAACCTTTCTGAAATCGGAAAGGAGATGAAAGAATACTGGGAAGAGCACCAGATTTTTGACAAAAGCATGAGTACCCGTGAGGGCCATCCGCAATTTGTGTTTTACGAAGGACCCCCATCAGCTAACGGTACTCCCGGTATTCACCATGTGATGGCGCGTACCATCAAAGACCTTGTCTGCCGCTACCAGACCCTGAAGGGCAAGCAAGTGAGCCGCAAGGGCGGTTGGGACACCCATGGTCTGCCCGTTGAGTTAGGTGTGGAAAAGACCTTGGGCATCACCAAAGAGGATATCGGCAAGAAGATTTCGGTGGAGGACTACAACAAGGCCTGCCGCACCGAAGTGATGAAATTCAAGGATATGTGGGACGATATCACCCGCCGCATGGGCTACTGGGTGGACCTCAAAGATCCCTATATCACTTTCGACAATAAATATATCGAATCTGTATGGTATTTATTGTCAGAGCTTTATAAGAAAGGTCTGTTGTACAAAGGCTATACCATCCAGCCTTATTCTCCCGCCGCTGGCACCGGCCTCAGCTCGCACGAGTTGAACCTTCCCGGCTGCTACCGCGACGTGAAAGACACCACCTGCATTGGCCAGTTCCATGTAAAGAGCAGCGAGTTGGACCGCATCAACCAACTGTTCCCCGAGCTGAAAGCCGACAACCTGGACAATGTCTATTTCATTGCCTGGACCACCACCCCCTGGACCTTGCCGTCTAACACCGCTTTAGCAGTGGGTCCGAAAATCGACTATGTGCTGGTGAAATCCTTCAACGCTTATTCTGGAAATCCCATTTTCGTCATCCTGGCCAAGCCCTTGCTGAATGCCCATTTCCCCGCCAAAAACGCCGAACTGGCATTCGAGGATTACAAACCTGGTGACAAAAACATCCCCTTCCAGGTGTTGGGCGAAGTGAAAGGTACCGACTTGGTGGGTATTGAATACGAACAGCTGATTCCATACGTCAATCCGGGACCCAACGCTTTCCGCGTCATCCCCGGTGACTATGTGACCACCGAAGACGGTACGGGTATCGTCCATATCGCTCCTACTTTCGGTGCCGACGATAAGCGCGTGGCCGCTGATGCAGGTATCGATGGTATGCTGATGATGGACAAAGCAGGAGTTATGCAGCCTATGGTTGATAAGACCGGTAAGTTCTTCAAAATCGAAGATCTGGATGAAGAATTTGTCCGCGACCGTGTCAATGTAGAGTTATACCAGACCGTGGCTGGCCGTTATGTGAAACCGGATTACGAGAAAGAAGGCGAGAAACACGACGAGTCTTTGGATGTTTACATCTCTTTGTGGCTGAAACAACAAAATAAAGTCTTCAAGATTGAAAAACATGTACACAATTACCCGCACTGCTGGCGTACCGACAAGCCCGTGCTGTATTATCCTCTGGATTCCTGGTTCATCAAAACCACAGCTTTCAAAGAGCGCATGATTGAAGCATGATTGAACTGAACAAGACCATCCAATGGAAACCCCAAGCCACCGGTACCGGCCGTTTCGGCAACTGGTTGGAGAACCTGGTGGACTGGAACCTGTCACGTTCACGTTTCTGGGGTACTCCGCTGCCCATTTGGGCTACCGAAGACCGCAAGGAACTCATCTGCATCGGTTCTATTGAGCAGCTGATGAAAGAAATCGACAAGGCTGTGGCCGCCGGCATCATGAAGGATAATCCCTACAAAGACTTTGTGGTCGGTGATTTCAGCAAGGAAAACTATGATAAAATAGACCTGCACAAGCCATACGTGGATGACATTTACCTTGTTTCTCCTTCAGGACAGAAGATGACCCGTGAACCCGACTTGATTGACGTGTGGTTTGACTCAGGCGCTATGCCTTACTGCCAGCTGCACTATCCCTTCGAAAACAAGGAATATTTCGATCAACGCTTCCCGGCAGACTTTATCGCTGAAGGCGTGGACCAGACCCGTGGCTGGTTCTTCACCCTGCATGCCATCGCCACCATGCTGTTCGACTCTGTAGCTTACAAAGCTGTGGTTTCCAATGGTTTGGTATTGGATAAAAACGGCAATAAGATGTCCAAACGTTTGGGCAATGCCGTTAACCCCTTCGAGACCATCGACAAATATGGTGCCGACCCCACCCGCTGGTATATGATTACCAATGCCCAGCCATGGGATAACCTCAAGTTCGACACCGAAGGCATCGCCGAGGTGCAGCGCAAATTCTTCGGAACCCTGTACAATACCTACAATTTCTTCGCCCTCTATGCCAATATCGATCATTTCGAGTACAAAGAAGCCGATATTCCGATTGAAAAACGTCCCGAAATCGACCGTTGGATTCTGTCGGAACTGAACACTTTGGTGAAGAACTGCGACGCCAACTATGCCGACTACGAACCCACCAAGGTGGGCCGTGACATCCAGCAGTTTGTGGACGAAAACCTCAGCAACTGGTACGTGCGCCTCTGCCGCCGCCGTTTCTGGAAAGGCGAGTACAGCGAGGACAAGATTTCCGCTTACCAGACGCTGTACACCTGCATGGAAACCATCGCCAAACTGGCCTCTCCCATCGCTCCGTTCTTCATGGACAAGCTCTTCCTCGACCTCAACCGTGTGAGCGGCAAAGAAACCGTGGAATCTGTCCACCTGTCAGACTTCCCGAAGGTTCACGAAGAATACATCGACAAAGATCTGGAAGAACGTATGGAAATGGCCCAGCAGATTTGCTCCATGGTGCTTTCACTGCGTAAAAAATCCAATATTCGCGTGCGTCAGCCGCTCGGCAAAATCATGATTCCGGTGCTGGAAACCGCCAACTTCAAGGAACAGATTCTGAAAGTGAAAGACCTCATCCTGCACGAAGTCAATGTGAAAGATATTGTGTTTGTGGAAGACAGTGAAGGTGTGTTAGTAAAACGTATCAAGCCTGATTTCAAGAAGTTAGGACCCAAATACGGCAAAATCATGAAGGCCATCGCCGCCCGTATCGCCCAGTTCACCCAGGCCGAAATCATCCAGCTGGAGAAAGAAGGCCGCATGAGCCTCGAGATTGAGAACCAGCCGGTGGAAATCCTGGTAGATGATGTGGAAATCGCCGCCGAAGACATTCCTGGCTGGGTGGTCACCAACTTCGGTGCCCTCACCGTGGCATTGGATATTACCATCACACCCGAGCTGAAGAACGAAGGCTACGCCCGCGAATTGGTCAACAGAATCCAGAACTACCGCAAAGACTCGCAAATGGATGTGCTCGACAATATCGTGGTGCGTGTACAAAGCAACGAGAACTTGGACGAAGCTTTCCGCAAGATGGAAGACTACATCAAATCCGAGACTTTGTGCGTTGATTTCGCCATCGTACCTGAGGTTACCGACGCTAACAAAACTTCTTTTGAAATCGAGACAGGCATCAATATTGACGTAGCTATCTCTGTGAAAAAATAAATGATTAACGCCCTAAAACACACCCAATGAAGAGTAAAAGAACGGTAGCCATAGCCTATGATTTTGACGGCACTTTGGCCGCCGGAAATATGCAGGAATACAACTTCATTCCCGATCTCAACATGGACAAGGGTGAGTTTTGGGGCGAAGCTAATCAAATGGCTATGGACAACGATATGGATGAGGTTTTGGCCTATCTGTATTTGATGTTGACTAAGGCAAAAGAGAAAAATATTTCCATCCATAAGGAGACTTTCATCAAATATGGTGAGCATATTACCTTCTTCAAAGGGGTGGAAACCTACTTTGAGCGCATGAATGCGTATGCCAAGACTAAAAATTTAGTATTGGAGCACCATATTATCTCTTCTGGTCTGCGCGAATTTGTACAAGGGACATCCATTGCCAAACATTTCAAGAATATTTTCGCCTCTGGTTTCCAATACGATAAAGACGGCGTGGCCTGCTGGCCTGCTTTGGCAGTCAATTATACCAACAAGACGCAATTCCTCTTCAGAATCAACAAGGGTATCAATAATTCGTACGATAATACCCTGATTAACAAGATTGTACCAGAAGATGACAAGCCCGTTCCCTTCTCCAATATGATTTATTTAGGAGATGGAGAAACCGATGTGCCTGCCATGAAAATGGTGAAGCTGCAAGGCGGTAACACCATCGCTGTGTATAATCCTGATGCCAAACGCACAACCCGTCGCTCCCCTAGGGAAATCTGCCTTGAGATTATCCAGCACAAAAGAGCCGACTACATAGCCCCTGCCGACTATTCCGAAGGCAGTGAACTGGATATCATCATCAAGAAAGTCATTGATAAGATTGCCATGGAGCAAGACCTTATCGAACTGAAAGACAAGATTATGAACGGAAAGTAAGCCGCAGCTGTTCCATGGCTTTTTCGAGCGTTGCCTTCGGACAAGCCACATTGACTCTGAAGTGCTGTTCTCCCTCTTTTCCAAAAATAGCCCCATCATTGAGTGCTACGTGTGCCTTTTCCACCAAGAGTCGGGAAAGTTCTTGGTGTGTCATGCCCAAAGCACTGAAATCCAACCAAGGAAGATAAGTGGCTTCATGTCTGAAAGTTCTGATTTCCGGAATGTTATCTTTGATATATTGTTGAATATAGTCCACATTCCCTTTCAAATATTGCAACAACTGTGACAGCCATTCATCCCCTTGGGTATAGCACGCTTCAAGGGCAATTTCGCCAAAGATATTGCCCACAAACAAGTGGATTCCATCGTACATCAGTTTTTCAAATTGCTTGCGCAATTCCGCATTGGAAATAATGATTTCAGATGTCGATAATCCCGCTAAATTGAAGGTTTTGCTCGGTGCCATGCAGGTAATGGTATTCTGGGCGATTTCCGCAGAAATACTGGCCATAGGCGTATGTTTGTAGCCTGGCATAATCAAATCCGAATGAATCTCATCGGAAATCAGCAGGCAATGATATTTCAGGCATAGTTCGCCTACCTCTTTCAATTCATCCTTTGTCCAACTGCGTCCAAGCGGGTTATGAGGATTGCACAAAATCATCATTTTTACTCCTTGACGGAGGCAATCTTCCAAATGATTGTAGTCCATTTCATAGTGGTCTTCCACTAATTTCAGCGGATTCCGAATGATTTGACGGTTTTGGTTTTCAACAACATAGTAGAAAGGATGATAGACAGGGGTCTGCACCAAAATTTTATCTCCTGAGGCTGTAAAGGCTTGCACTAAAAAGGAAAGTCCCGGCACAATACCCGGAGCAAAATATATCCAATCTTTTTTGATGGTCCATTGGTGGCGGCGTTGCATCCAGTTAATTATCGATTGATAGAAACCTTCGGAATGAATAAAATAGCCCAAAACAGGGTGTTTCATCCTTTTTTCGATGGCCTCGAAAACAAAATCCGGGGTTCGGAAATCCATATCCGCCACCCATAGAGGTATCAGATTGTCAGCCCCATAAATGCCCTGATAACCGTCGTATTTTACGCAATTGGTTTGTTTCCTGTCAATTATCTCATCAAAATCGTACTTTTTCATAGCTGGTGTTTTTAAAATGCAAAGGTAGTGAATTTTGTGATTCGTGGAGACGTGGAGGCGTGGAAACACTCGCTTCGCTCGTTCGTGGAGACGGAATTTCTTATCGTCTTGACGAATGAGCGCAGTGAATGACTTAACGCCTTGACGTATAAACGAAATCTATTAGCACATTAACTAATTTGTCCATTATTTTCGTATTTTTGCAAACCATTTTTTTTGATATGACCAAGCAAGAAAAAGACCAGATTATCGCGTTAATCCAGCAAGAAGTGGTACCTGCCACAGGCTGTACGGAACCTGTAGCTGTAGCATTAGCTGTAGCCAAAGCCAAAGAGACCTTGGGAGCTATGCCCAAACAAATTCAGCTGTTTTTGAGTGCCAATATTTTGAAAAACGCCATGGGCGTAGGCATTCCCGGAACCGGCATGTTCGGTTTGCCCATTGCCATTGCTTTGGGTGCTTTGATTGGCAAGTCGGAATACGAACTGAATGTGCTCAAAGACACCACACCAGAGGCCGTTGAGCAAGCTAAACAATACATACAGGACCAGCGCATCCAGATTGAACAAAAGAAAGACACGGAAGAAAAGCTGTATATTGAAGTACGTGTGCACAACGGCGACGACAACGCAAAAGTGATTATCGCTCACGAACACACCCATTTTGCCTGGATTTCCAAAAACGGAGAGGTTTTGTTGGATCAAAAAACAAAAACAGCGTCCACAAAAAACGATAACCAAGTCAAGTTGACCCTTCGTAAAGTCTATGATTTCGCTACCACCACGCCTGTTATGGAGTTGTCTTTCATCTTGAAAGCAGTGGAATTAAACAGTAAGGCCGCGGAGCTTGGCTTAAAAAAGAATTCCGGACATTCATTAGGAAACACCATTTTACACCAACCTAAAAAGAAATTCTTCGGCAAACACAGTCTCTATGCGAAGATTTTGTCGGCCACCTCTGCCGCCTGCGACGCCCGTATGGCAGGAGAACTGGTGACAGTAATGAGCAACTCGGGAAGTGGCAACCAAGGCATTGCCGCCACCATGCCAGTGGTGGTTTATGCCAAAGAAAGAAGAAAAACCAAAGAAGAACTGGTCAGAGCACTGATTTTAAGTCATTTGACAGTTATATATATCAAACAAAGCTTCGGACGTCTGTCTCCGCTTTGTGGCTGTGTGGTGGCCGCCACCGGTTCTGCCTGCGGACTGACTTACCTTATGGACGGCACTTACGAGCAAATTGCTTTCGCAGTGAAAAACATGATAGGTAACATTACAGGTATGATTTGCGACGGCGCCAAGCCAAGCTGCTCATTAAAAGTGGCCACCGGAGCCTCCACCGCCATTCTCTCTTCCATGCTGGCCATAGAAAACAAAACTGTCACTTCTGTGGAAGGCATTATCGCCGACGATGTGGACCAGTGCATTCTCAACATGAACGCCATAGGCACAAAAAGCATGTCCCACACCGACGAATTGGTGTTGGACATGATGACGCACAAATAATATGAGAAATGGCCTTAAACGGCTTATTTGATGCCTAATTTCTGCTTTACTTTGGCAGCTACATCTTCACCCTGCTCGTAATATGTCAAGGTTGATGTGTCGAAGATATAGGTGAAATTATGCTCTTTGCCCACTTCTTTGATGGCGTTCAGAATTTTCTCCTGGAAGGGTTTCAGCAGTTCCAATTGCTTGGCTTGTAATTCCTGTTCTGCCATTTGTGAGAAATCCTGAATCTTCTTGTACATATTGGTCAACTCGTCTTCCTTTATTTTCAGCACTGCGGCAGAGGCGCCCTTGTTGCCCAATTGTTGGTATTCCTCCTGTTTTTTCTGAAATTCCTTGGCCATATCCTCGCCTGTAGCCTGCAATTCGGCCTGCATGTCGGCAATCACTTTCTGTACCGTGTCAATACCCGGCATCACTTTGATGATTTCACCGTAATCAATGTGGCCAAACTTCACTTTCTGCTGTGCGAAAGAAGCAAAGGGAGACAGGAGTGCGGCGAGGACTATAATGATGAATAATCTTTTCATGCTAACATTTTATTTTTTGATTCCCAATTTAGCTTTAACCATAGGAGTTACATCAACACCATTATCATAGAACAAGAGTATCTGTGTATCAAAGATATAAGAAAATCCATTCTCTTTGGCAACCTGATTGATAGCTTCTTGTATCTTGTCTTGGAAAGGTTTAGCCAGCTCGTATTGTTTTTCTTCAAGGTCTTCTTGAACACCATATTGGAATTCCTGGATACGGGTTTGCAGATCCACCAGCTCTTTTTCCCTGATTTGTCTTACAGATGAACTCATTGTTCCCGCTTCTCTGTCGAATTTGTCTTTTTTAGTTTGAAATTCCTCCACCATTCCGGCGTATAATTCTTCCAGTTCGGCTTTGAAAGCATTCAACTTGATTTGGAGGGAATCAATACCCGGCATCGCTTGCAGGATTTCGCTGGAATTGACATGTCCGTACTTGCCTTGTGTCTGAGCTTGAAGTGAGCACACTGATACCGCCATGATAACGGCCAGTGACAATAAAATCTTTTTCATTGCTTGATAAAAATGCTATAAATTAATACTATTATTCTTCGTCATTGTCGCGGTTGGCAGAAATGCCAAGTTTCTGCATAATCTGGTCGTTGATATCCCATTTCGGATCGGCATAGACAATGGTCATATCACCAGCCACATCGAAAACAAAGGCGAAACCACGGTCTTTGGCATATTCCTGGATGGCGGTAAAAACACGGTCTTGGATAGGTCTTACCAGTTCTTCTCTTTTCTTGAACAAGTCACCATCTGTACCGAAACGTTTTTTCTGCAAGTTTTTAGCTGCCTGCTCAGCGGCGATGATGGCATCTTCGCGGTTTTTCTTCATTTTTTCCGGCAAGGTAATGGCCTCCACCTGATATTTTTTGTACATGGAGTCAATACTTTTGAATTGGGCTTCAATCTCGTTCTGCCATTGTACGGCCAAACGGTCCAATTCTGCCTGAGCTTCTACATATTCGGGCATATTGGACAAAATATATTCTGAATCAATGTAAGCGTACTTTTGACTGAAAAGAGGAAGCGCAATCAATGCGACTAAGACGGCGGTTAAAAATAACTTTTTCATGATATTTCTTATTTTTGGTTATTAACGATTTGGATTGAATTATATTGCTTTAGACTATTAATCGATAGATTGGTTTATTGAAATGTGGAATCTTCCTTTGTTGGCATTAGGCATACCGGGAACCTCATCGAAGCCATAGCCCCAGTCGAAGCCAAGCAAACCGAACATAGGCAAGTAGATTCTCACACCGAGACCTGCGGATTTGTACATGTTGAACGGACTATAGTCACGTTTGTCGAGCCATGACTTACCAGCCTCAGCAAAAGCAAGCAGATAGATAGTAGCGCTTGGATTCAATGTAATAGGATAACGGATTTCCGCTGTGAATTTGTTGTACAAAGTGCCACCAATCTCATTTCCGTCAACATACGGTGAGAGGGAATAATCATCGTAACCACGCATACCTATAACCTCACGGGCATCCATCATGGTGTAGGTTGACAAACCGTCGCCGCCCAAATAGAAACGCTCAAATGGAGAAGGTCCGATAGCCTTGTTATAGCAGCCCATAAAGCCCATCTTCATACGGACAAAGAACACCAGATTCTCCACTATTCGGGTGTACCACGACACGTTCAGTTTCCACTTATGGAATTCGAGCCATTTGTATTTCTGTTGATTGGTCATGCTGGAATAATCCACATTCTTCTTGAACAAGGAATATGGGGGTGTCAGCTGTACAGAAAACATGATTTCCGAACCCTCACGAGGATAAATGGGAGCGCTGACAGAATTTCTTGCAATAGTGAAAATATAGCTGAAGCTGTTGGCATAACCTGTTCTGAAAATGAAATAGCTGTAATTTTGTACTTGATAACGCTGGTAAGACAGAGTATGTGAAATCTGGAAATAATCATCCGGCCATTTCACTTTTCTCGCGATAGAAAGAGAAGCGCCCACCGTTCTTATTTCCACATGGTTGGCGGTATTCCGCTTGGTACCATCGGTTTGCACTTGATAATACACACCTGCGGTCAAAGAGATAGGCTTTTTGCCACCCAACCAGGGTTCTGTGAATGACAAGCTGTAATTCTGATAATACTTGGCATTGGTAGATACATTGAAAGCCAAACGCTGACCGTCACCACCCGGGATTGGTGTCCATGCGTCTTTTTTGAAAAATTTTCTGAAAGAGAAATTGTTGAAAGCTATACCCGCACTGATGACGAAGGTTCCCGCACCATAGCCAGCAGACAGAGACAGCTGGTCGGAAGATGCCTCCTCCACCACATATTCGATATCCACAGTTCCGTCAGCTTCATTGGGTTTGGGAATCACATTCATACTTTCCTGATTGAAATACCCCAAAGAAAGCAATACCTGTTGAGTTCTGATAATATCCGCACGGTTGAACAACTGGCCCGGTATCGTTGTGATTTCACGCATAATGACATTGTCATTGGTTTTCGTGTTGCCCGTAACATAAACCTTATTGTAACGGGCTTGCTTTCCTTCGCGGATACGGACTTCAATATCGATGGAGTCGTTTTCCACCAATACCTCAACAGGATTGGCAGAGAAGAAAAGATAACCATCGTTCATGTATAAAGAGCTGACATCATTACCCAGGTCATTCTGCATGGGGTTGGTCAGGTTATTCATCAGCTGGGTTTGATTATAGACATCTCCCTTGCTGATATTCAACACCTTGCTTAATGTTGCGGAAGGATATTTGGTGTTACCCACAAAAGAGATATTGCGGAAATAGTATTTATGTCCCTCATTCACGTAAATGTCAATATAGACATTATTTCCCTTTATATAAACTGAATCTTTGGTGATATGGGCATCGCGATAACCCAACTCATTGTATTTGTTGATCATCGCCACCTTGTTTTTCTCGTAATTTTCTTCAATATATTTCGAGGCTTTGAAAATACGGAGTTTCACTCGGTCGGAGAAATAATCCTCCAAATGATCCAAGATATCCTTTGACTGGTAATAACCTTTGTGTTTGAAACAATACGCGATGGCAGTATCCATTTTGACAAAGGGCTGGAATTTGAATTTTTCTTTGGTCTCCTTCATGGGCTTCAGTAATTTTGCCTTGGACACCTCTCTATTGCCTATAATACTGATTCTTGCGATTTTAACTTTCTTGTTTTTCTTGATATTGAAAAGCAGACGAACACCTTTGGAAACTTTGGTATCCTGTGTTTCTTCTACTGTAACCGTACAATTATAAAAGCCTTTTTCAACATAATAAGCCTTGATGATATTCATACAGGTCTGTTTCATATTGTCGTTGACAATATTACCCTGCGTCAATTTTATCTTCTCACGGATTTCGTTTTCCTCGTTTTTTGTTGTTCCTTTGAAACCGAAAGCCACCAAGCGGGCACGTTCTTCGAGATAAACATTGAGGAAAACTTTATGGTCTATCACATTGGTGATGGTGATATCTATTTTTTCATAGTAACCAGAATTCCATAAACGCTTGATGGATTTGGAGATGTCGTCGCCTGGAATTTCGATGATACTTCCTACCCCGAAATTAAGCATTCGTTGGTCAAAATTGGCGTTTCCTGAAGAAGTGATACCGCCGATTTCATACTTTTTGGGCGTTAAATAGTCAATCTCAATCGGGGGTATCCCATCTTGGGAGGACACCACGACTTGAGCATAACTTTTTAATCCACAAAGAGATATAAAAAGAACGGCAAAGAAAACAAGCCAAGTTTTCAATTTCATTCCAGTTTAAAAATTAGCTTGCAAAGATAGGAAAATTTTCTGGTATTTTCAAGTCGTGCAATAATATGGTATTTATGTTAGTATTATTGCTGCTTGACTTGCTCGCCTGTTTTACCGAATCGGCGTTCGCGGGATTGGAAATCAAGGATGACTTTCCAGAGGTCTTCTTTTTGGAATTCGGGCCACATGATAGGTAAAAAGAAAAATTCCGAATAAGCCAATTGCCAAAGCAAGAAGTTGCTGATACGATATTCTCCACCTGTTCTGATAAGTATGTCAGGGTCTGGTATTGTATTGTCATACAGATATTTACCGACCATCTCCGCAGTAATGTCTTCTGCTTTGATTTTGCCATTGCTTGCATCTGCGGCAATTTTTTGAGCGGCATGAGTCAGTTCACTACGTCCACTATAGCTCAAAGCCAACACAACCGTTAAACCTTTATCATCGGCAGTTTCTTCCAATGCGCGTTGTAATTCATTATAACACTCTGTAGGCAAGGTGTTTAAATCACCTATTACTTTCAGTCTCACCTGGTTTTTTTTCAGGCTTTCCAATTCATTATGGACAGCTGACACCAGCAAAGACATGAGGGCATCCACTTCTGCTTTGGGCCGGTTCCAGTTTTCGGTAGAGAAAGTATAGAGTGTCAAATACTTAACACCAGCTTCCGCGGCGGCCTCTATCACTCTGCGTACAGCCTCCACGCCATGCTGATGACCGAATACACGTTCTTGGGACTGTTGTTTTGCCCAACGGCCATTGCCATCCATGATAATGGCGATATGGGCAGGAATTCTGGATTTGTCGAGTTTTGTTACAAAATCGTTCATAATACTATCTTTTGCGTCCCAGTTTATGGCGCACACTCACTTTTTGCTTGATATCACAGATTCTGTCTTCGTTACCGATTTTGAAAGTGATGGTTCCTCCGCAGAAAGAATAAAAGTCGGTAGTGTTGAAATTACCCCGCTGTGAACCATGATCATGGAGTGTTTGGCCTATTTCGGGAGAACGGTCGGCGAGATCCGCAATTATATCCCCACGTTGAAGCCGGAGGTCGTCATTATCGTAATACACCCCGCTCACATCATCCAGATAATCTGTGCAAGTGAAACGCACGCCCCACTCGGCACCGATAGAAACATAGCGTCCGATATTCACTTTCAACCCTATTCCAAAAGGAATGGCAAAACTGCACAAAGCATATTCTTTTTTCCCTGGCACAAGACCTTGACCTTCGGTGCCAAATGGTTGCAAATCGTATGTTTTCCCATCTTTATATACCGCTTGCGGATTGAAAGAAAACACTGCCACGCCGGCAAAAACGTATGGGGAAAAACGGTTATATCCCTTTTGGTTGTATATTTTCAAGAAATTCACCTCGGCTTGTACCGACAATTCCGTGATAGGGGATTTAAAACTGAGATTTCTCTCATACAACCCATTGCTTTTCGCATCACTGGCATGCACATTGGCAAACATAATGTTAGCTTTCAGCGCCCATCGGGGCGTAAAATTATAGCGGTAAACCACACCGCCAGCAATTCCGCATTCCGAAAAGATGGTGGAATGACTTAAATCACCAATATAAAAGGAAGTTCCGACAAAGGCCCCGATTTCGGACTTTTGGGCAAAAGTGGAGCCAATGGATAAAGCCAACAGGCTTATAAATAGGATTATCTTTTTCATTTTTTTCTATTCAAGATGAACAAGCTGCAAAGGTACGGAAATTTATTGAATATAACGTAAACAGATATAATTTTGTTGTATAGATGCACCGTGGCGCGTCTCCACAATAGGATTTTTATATTTGCGTCACTACCCCGCCCTTCGGGCACCCCTTCTAAGAAGGGGAATTTTAAACGGCGCGTCTCCACAATAAGGATGTTTGCGTTTCTACATGGATATGCAGAATCTCAATTTAAAGGCGAAATTATCCCATTGATTGTCCCGGGCGTATGCGCCATAGCGATAAAAAACACCTGCTCCAAAAGACAGGAATTTCAACAATACCAACAGATCTTCCACTACTATACCTGACTCAAAATACCCTTTTTCCATGGTTTTGAATTCAACTCCATGATGATTTTCAGGATGTTTCAGCCAACCGAAACCAATGTTTTGACAAAGGACAATTTTAGGATTATAAGTCTTGCCTTTCCGCAATTTTCCAAAACAATGTCTGAAAAACAGCGAGGTAAACGCACTTGAGAGAAATTCATTGGCCTCCATAGTAGCGAATTGGTCCTTGCCGTCGAAGCCGAAATTGATATGGCTATGACCCCAGTTTACATTACCTCCTGCCCGTGGCACATAGAGCAAAGAATAGGGCACATCCTCGAAGACCACGCCGGCCTCGAAGCAAATCTCCGAATAGCCCAAGCGTTTATACACTTGTTTGTGCGTTATTTTGAGGTTTAACTTGTTGTAGTTGAAATCACTGCCCAGAATATTACGAATGCCGCGGAAATAGTTAATGGTGATAACCGGGTAACGTGAATTCCCCACAAAAGTAAAACCTTCAGATTTCAGTTTTCTCTCCTTGAATGCCAATCGGGCGCTTACTTGCAACTCAAAATTGGTGTAGTGGTAACCAGCAGTTTCCGCATTGGCTTCAGCAGGTTGCGGAATGGGTTTCTTAAAACTATAATCAAAACAGGTTCTGTTCTGTGTATATTGTGCACCGATTTGAAGAGATAAAGGTTTTACCACAGTGATTTTAAACTCAGCGCCAGCCAACTTGGAACGGTCAAATTTGGCAATCAACCACCGCCGGTAAAACTGTCCATCGAACAGCATGTATTCTTTGTTAAAATACTTGGTATGAGCACTTTCAAAAATATCATCGGCATAGATGACACGTAAGGTACTGCTCAACTTTTCCGAAATAAGAATTTCCATATTGCCGCCCCATTTCCAAGCTCTGTCTTTCAAACCATACGCAAAATAGCCGCCAAAACCGACTTCGCGCGCGAATTTCCTATTGGTATTGAATCCCAATCCCAATCTGAAACCCTCATAATTGTTGAAATCTATCAATCTTGTTACATCAATATTGATAGGGCCCGCCGCTATATTGCCAGAAAGCAAGGTTTGCAAGAAAAAAAGCTTCCTGTCAATTTTCACTTTTTTCTGTATCTGTGCCCCTAACTCGTATGTTTGACGCTCCAAGTCCGATATAGCCGCATTCCGGTATTTTACAAGAATATTCTCTCCTTTTTCACTACCTTCTTTGACCGCCACCACATCTTCCTGGTTGAGGATTTTGTTTTCAATAGGTATGTTCACCAGAACCTCTTTAGTGGTGACTAACGACTGAACTATCAATGGATTATCGGAATAAATCTTTTTGTCATAAATAATCTGAGCCTGTAATTCCGAGGAAAACAAAGTATTGGAAGAGGCCTCCCTTTCATACTTTTGAATAATTTTGACAGGAAAAGCCTCAAAATCTTTGGCAGACTTGGCAAAAACCTCTGTCAACGAGTAATCATACTTGTTGACATACAACAAGCCCTGCAAAGCGTTGAAAACAATATTTTTTTTGGGTGCGAAGGCAATCACAAAAATGGTATCCTGGTCCTTGAAAAGTGTATCCTGAATCTGAAAATTATAGAAACGATGCGTTCCCTTCACTATGGGATTCACATATTTTGTGTCCATAATTTCCACATAGTTGCTACGATACAGACTAAATGTCTGGCTCAATGTCAGCAATACCGACAAAATGGGATTACGTGCCACAGAAGTTTTGGTTGCGATTATTTCCGTGTGTTCCCTATACGGTTTTTTATAATACAACTCATTCACACTTTCATTCAGCAGATAATATGGTTTTAGCTCCATACTATCCGGATGATAGCGTGTGACATAAAATTTGTGGTATTGTGTTACCTTAAAAGAGCTATTGCTGTAAGGACTATTCATATCCCTGCGGCTGATGACACTATCGATGAGCCTGCCGGCAGGATTGACTCCCGCTACAACCTCAACTTCTTGTAAGGCAACCATTAAACTATCTTCCTGTTCCTGACCCCAAGTTTTCAAGGTCAAAAACAGGAAGATAAGAATTAACCACTTGAATTTCATGCAATCTTATTTCTCAAGACGGCAAACCAAGTTTCTGTCACCGTAAGCATCGTCAATTTTGCTGACAGTGGGCCAATATTTGTCATCGTGAGGAATCGGGAAGGCTGCCTGCTGACGGGTGTAAGGTCTGTCCCAAGTGTCGGCGCAAACCACACTCATGGTGTGCGGCGCATTCTTGATGACATTGTTCACTCTGTCTGCTTTTCCGCTTTCAATATCAGCGATTTCCTGACGGATAGCAATCATGGCGTCGCAGAAACGGTCTAATTCGCTCAGCGGTTCGCTTTCGGTGGGTTCCACCATCAAAGTGCCATGCACAGGGAATGCCACTGTTGGAGCATGGAAACCATAGTCCATCAGACGTTTGGCGATGTCTCCTACTTGAACGCCTGCGTTTCTGTCGAACTCGTTGCAGTCGAGAATCATTTCATGGGCGCACATGCCGTTGGTACCTGTATAGAGAATCTTGTAATGACCTTGCAGACGGGCTTTGATATAATTGGCATTCAGAATAGCATATTTTGTTGCCTCTGTCAAGCCCTTGCCGCCACACATTTTGAGGTATGCGTAAGTGATAGGCAGAAGGTATGCGCTGCCGTAAGGAGCGGAAGCCACCTGGCTGCCATTTTTGCCGCCAGTCTCAATGATGGCATGATTGGGCAGGAAGTCCACCAGTTTCTCGCAAACAGCGATAGGGCCTACGCCAGGACCGCCACCACCATGAGGCATAGCAAAGGTCTTGTGCAGGTTGAGGTGGCAAACATCAGCGCCCATATTACCTGGTGAGGTCAGACCTACCTGAGCATTCATGTTGGCACCATCCATATACACCAAACCGCCATTGTCGTGAACAATCTTGATGATGTCGAGAATAGCCTCTTCAAACACACCATGGGTGGAAGGATAAGTCACCATGAGGCAGGACAGTCTGTCTTTGTATTCTTCTGCCTTGGCACGCAGGTCTTCCACATCGATTTCACCGTGTTCGGTTGACTTCACCACCACAATCTGGTTACCTGCCTTAGCGGAAGAAGCCGGGTTGGTACCATGGGCAGAGGCAGGAATCAAGCATACATTACGATGGCCTTCGCCACGTGAGATATGATAATTTCTGATGACGGTCATACCGGCATATTCGCCAGCGGCACCAGAGTTAGGTTGCAGTGAAACAGCCTTGAAACCAGTAATTACGGCTAACCATTGGCTTACTTCGGCAATCATTTCCAAGAAACCCTCTGCCTGGTCGGCGGGAGCAAAAGGATGTATGTTGCAAACATTAGCCCAGCTCAGCGGCAACATCTCGGCAGCGGCGTTTAATTTCATGGTGCAAGATCCCAGTGGAATCATGGCTCTATTCAAAGACAAGTCTTTGATTTCCAACTTCTTCATATAACGCATCATTTCTGTTTCAGAATGATACTTGTTGAAGATTTCGTGTTCCATGAAAGCGGATTTACGCTGTAAGTTTTCAGGAATATTAAGTGCCGGATTAGCACATTGCTGGCAAACATATTCGTGGAATTCCTTATGGGCGGCTTCTGCCAAAACCTTCAGGATCTCGTTCACATCCTCTAACAATACTGTTTCATCCAAAGCAACGGTGAAGCAACATTCGCACCAGTAGTTGAGGTTGATTTTGTGTTCCAGTGCCACTTTCTGCACATCGTCGGTAGTCATACCTTCAGGCACTTCCAGACAAACGGTATCGAAATAAACTTCATTGTACTGTTTGTAACCATATTTAGCGGCTTCTCTTGCCAAAACGCCAGCCAAGACATTGATTTTGGTAGCTTTTTTCTTCAAGCCTTCGGCACCATGCCACATGCCATAGAAACCGGCCATGATGGCGGTGAGGGCGCTGGCGGTACAGATGTTGGAAGTTGCTTTTTCACGTTTGATATGTTGCTCACGGGTTTGCAGAGCCATACGGACAGCGCGTTTGCCTTCAGCATCCACCGTGATACCGATGATACGGCCCGGCATCTGGCGTTTGAACACTTCCTGGCAAGCGAAGAAACCAGCGGCAGGGCTGCCGAATCCCATTGGCTGACCGAAACGCTGGGTTGAACCCATCACACAGTCGGCACCCCATTCACCAGGAGGAGTCAGCAGGGTAAGCGCCAGCAAGTCGGTAGCAACACCCACAAAAATATTGTGAGCCTTAGCTTTCTTTACAAATTCGCTATAATCGTGAATAGCACCATGCTGGTTCGGATATTGGATCATAGCTCCAAAATAAGTGTCGTCCAATTCAATCTTGTCGGCTTTGCCGATTACCAATTCGATACCGTGGGGTGCGGCGTTGGTTTTCATCACTCCCAAAGAGTGCATGAAAACGTCTTCGGATACGAAATATTTCTTCACTTCGTTTTTCACCTGCTCACGGGTACGGCTATGGTAGAACATCAGCATCATTTCACCGGCGGCAGTAGCCTCATCCAAGAGGGAAGCGTTAGCCAAAGGCATGGCGGTCAAGTCGGAAATCATGGTCTGGAAATTCAGCAGTGCCTCGATACGACCTTGAGAAATCTCTGCCTGATAAGGAGTGTAAGCTGTGTACCAGCCCGGATTTTCAAAGATATTACGCAAAATCACGGAGGGCACGCAGGTATTGTAATAACCCATACCGATGTATGATTTGTAAACTTTGTTCTTGGCCATCAAGGCGTTGACCTCTTGAAGATATTCATATTCTGTCAAACCATCGGGCAAGGCCAGGGGTTCTTTCAGGCGGATGGCGGCGGGGACCGTCTTCTCAATCAATTCGTCCATGGATTTCACGCCTATGGTCTCTAACATTTTTGCGGTCTCGGCTTCGCTCGGACCGTTGTGTCTTCTAATGAATTCGTCTTTTATCATGCTGATTTATATTTATTTGTGTTTAATAAATTCTTTTGGGAAACAACCTGCAAAGGTACAACATTTTTCTATAATACAGTGTGCTTTTTCATCTCTTTTCTCCGAAAAAATTTGCGTTTAACTATCTTCATTCATTTTGTTAATTTTCAAAAAATGACAAGTTTTAAGGGTAAAAATTACATTTTTTTGAGTAAAAACAACAAGTTTTATTTTATTAAAAATCAATACTTTATATCTTGAAATATAAACAAATCCTCTTTATCTTTGTCCAAATTTAAATAGGACTTCATGTTTTTCCGCAACTACCCTATTCTTCGTCTGCTGATACCTTTTACCTTGGGCATTGGAGTGGCTTATGGGACACCTCTCAGTCTCTCTTTTCCGATGACTTTATGGCTGATAAGTATCTGTTGGTTCGTTTCCTTGATACTTCAACATAAAAAGACCCTCTCTACCACCCTTTTGGCTGGTATTTTCTTACAAATTTTATTTCTTTTAGCCGGTTTTTGCCTTACTTGTATCCATTTTAGGAATGAAAATTTCGAATTCTATGAGAAAATCTTTGAAAACAATCAATCTTTTGTGGCCAAAATCATTGACCACCCTGTGCCCAAAGCCAAAAGTATCAAAGTCTTGGCAATCATAGAGCAAACCACTGATGGACAAGCTATTGGACAAAAAGCAGTATTCTATTTTGCCAAAGACTGTCTGCACCCACCCAACTATGGCGATGTGGTACTTATTCATTCCAAAATATCAGCAATTGAAAACTCCAAAAATCCGTATGCTTTTGATTATAAGAAATATATGCAGAGAAAAGGAATTTTCTACACAGCATACGTACCCTCTTCTGGATGGCAGAAAATCGGACAATGCGGTGGAAATCCCATCAAAGAAAAAGCTTACCAGATACAGCAATACTTCTCGCAAATCTTTGCCGATGCCGGCATGTGCGGTGATGAGTACAGCATCATCACCGCCATCTTGTTGGGCAACGACGAAACCATGGAACCGGAACTGAAAGCCAGCTACGCCTCCGCCGGAGTCAGCCACATTTTGTGTGTGTCGGGCATGCATGTGGGAGTTATCTTCATGATTCTGAACTTTTTGCTGCAACCACTGGACTATGCGAAATCCTCACGTCTGCTAAAAGCCCTTTTACTCATGCTGTTTATTTGGATATATGCTTGTATCACAGGACTTTCACCATCTGTCACTCGAGCTGCCACCATGTTTTCCTTTGTCACCATCGGAAGTTTACTGCGACGCAACACCAATATTTTCCACAGTTTATTCGCATCATTATTTATTTTATTGATTATAAATCCTTTATTGATATTTGAAATAGGATTTCAGCTCAGCTATGCAGCAGTTTTCGGCATCGTGATTTTCCAGCCAAAATTAGTGGAATTATGGGAACCTAAACACAAGATTATCAATTATTTCTGGAACCTTGTCACAGTTTCGGTGGCTGCACAGTTAGCCACATTCCCGCTTTCAGTCTATACTTTCGGACAATTTCCCAACTACTTTCTCTTAGCCAATCTTTCGGTTATCTCACTCTCCTTTTTAGTGGTAGTCAGCGGTGTATGTCTGTTGGCAGTTTCTTTTATACCACTGGTTTCCACTTGGTTAGCCTGGCTGCTGACCCATGAGATCAAACTTATGAACCTCATCGTCCAATCCATTGAAAAAATACCAGGAGCGGTGACGGAGAACATCAGTATATCGTGGATCCAGATGTTGCTTATTTATCTGTGTATCATTGCTTTTTATCTTTTATTTCAACAAAAGAAAAAGAGATTTTATTGGATTGGTATCGGCTCTGTTTTTTGCCTTGTTTTATTATTTGATTTCGACAGGTATCTGACACAGCATATTGAAAATCAAACTGTTTATAAACTCTCCAAAGGGGTTGCCGTATGTTTCAATTATCATGGCAAAGCAGTGATTTTCAGTGATTCCATTGCTAACAAAAACCACAAAGACTATGTTTATTGCATACAGAATCATGAGCGGAAAGAGCGAATTGAAAGCGTTATCATTCCCATTGACAGTAATATGCGGAATAAATTTTTGCTAAAAGAAGGTGATTTTGTGTTTTTTTGCGGAAAATCCTTCCACTTGGCCCGCCGAAAACGGAGATATTATGAGACAAGCCATAAAATTTCCGTTGACGAAGTGCTTTTGTTGGAGGACCATGTCAAGACAGAATACATGAGAAAGGCTATTGAAAACCCCAATGTTCCCTTACCATAAAGGAAATTTTTCAAATTATGTGTTTTTCAAGATTTTTTTGTATCTTTGTCGATTATTTAAGATATTAACAAAAATAGACGCTTATGAAAAATATTGTTGTGGGAATTGACTTTTCCCAAAATTCGTATAACGCAATGAAGCACGCTGTTGCCATTTCATTGAAAAACAAAGCCAAACTGCATTTGGTATGGGTAAAAACCGCCGCCATGAAAACAGACTTTGCCCAAACGACTGCTGCCAAAGACTTTCTGGCAGCAGTAAAAAATAAATTGGCCCAATGGGTAGAGGAGTGCAAGGCAGAGTCTCCGGAGAGCTCCGTTACCTCCACTATTTTAGAAGGTAAACCTGCTGTGGAATTGTGCAATTATGCCGCTTATCTTCCCAAATCCATGATTGTCATGGGAACCCATGGTGTATCTGGTTTCGAGGAATTTTTCGTAGGAAACAATGCCTTCAAAACCATCAACCAGACAACAGTACCCGTGTTGATTTTGCGTGAGGACATCCAAATCAACCGTGACCTGACCGAGATTCTGGTACCCATCGACACCAGTTTTGAGACCTTGCAGAAAATGAAAATCGCCATTGAGTTCGCCAAGGATTTCGGTGCCAAGGTCTGTCTTTTGGGAGTTATCAACCCTGTCAACAACGACATCAAGCATGTGATTAACGTGCAGTTGAACCATGCCGCCGCCATGTGCAAAAAAGCTAATGTGAGATTTGATGTGCAAACATTGGATGTTCCCGGAGACTCCATTCCCGCATTGTTGGATGCAGCCAAGAAAATGGATGTTAACCTGATGGTTATCATGCGTGAGGAGGAACACGACCTCTCGAGTGTGTGGATGGGCAGCAATACCCGCCAGATTGTCAACAACTCACCCATGCCTTTGGTAATTGTTCCTAACGTAAATCAGTTTTTACTCAACAAATAAGTCATACCAGTATGAAAAAAATCGTTGTGATTATTGCGGCCCTCTTGCTGACGGCCGGTTTTCAGGCCATGGCCTGCACCAACTTCATCATCACCAAAGGAGCCAGCAAAGACGGCTCTGTCATGGTTTCTTACGCAGCCGACTCCCACACGCTGTATGGAGAACTGTATTATCGTCCGGCCGCCGACTATCCCCTTGGCACCTTGATGGATGTGATAGAATGGGATTCGGGCAAATTATTGGGACAGATTCCCCAAGTGCCGCACACCTATTCTGTGGTTGGCAATATGAACGAACACCAGTTATGTATTGGTGAAACCACCTACGGAGGCCGTGAGGAACTTTGGCATACTCCTGGTTTAATTGACTATGGTTCACTGATTTATATTACCTTACAGCGTGCCAAGAATGCCCGTGAGGCCATTAAGGTGTTGAATTTCCTGATTGAGTCATACGGTTATTGCAGCGAAGGCGAGTCTTTCTCCATCATCGACCCCAACGAAGCCTGGATTTTTGAAATCATCGGCAAGGGTCCTGAAATGAGAGACGCCAAGGGCAAGCTGGTGAAAGGCTGGTCCAACGGTGCTGTATGGGTAGCCCGCCGTATTCCTGATGGCTATATCTGCGGTCATGCCAACCAATCCAGAATCACCACATTCCCCCTAAGAGATGGCAAAACATCCATCACCAACAAAGACATTGACAAGATGATTTTCAATCCTGATGTGGAAACAGTATATGCCGCCGATGTCATTTCTTTTGCCAAATTGAAAGGATACTATGACCAAAAAGCTCCCGATGCCGAGTTCAGTTTCTGCGACGCATACGCACCCCTTGATTTTGGTGCTGCCCGTGGATGCGAAGCCCGCGTATGGGCTGGTTTCTACCGCTGCAATCCCGGACTGATGGCACAGTATGAGGACTATGCCCGCGGTGACAACTTGAAACACCGCTTTCCTTTGTGGATCAAACCCTCACAAAAACTTGACGTTACCGATGTGATGCAACTGATGCGCGACCATTATGAAGGTACTTCCATGGATATGACTCAGGATATCGGTGCTGGTCCTTTCGCATGTCCTTATCGTTGGCGTCCGATGAACTGGGAATACAACGGCAAAAAATACATCCACGAGCGCGCTACTGCCACCCAGCAGACCGGTTTCTCTTTTGTGGCCCAAGCTCGCGGCTGGCTGCCCGACAAGTTCGGTGGAGTCTTCTGGTTCGGCGTTGACGATGCCGCCAGCAGCTGCTATATCCCCATGTTCTGCGGTATTACCGAAATTCCAGAGGCTGTACGCGAAGGCAACGGTTCTATGGTAGATTATTCTTCTACCGCCGCCTACTGGATTTTCACCAAGGTGAGTCAGCTGGTTTACACCCGCTACAGCGACATGATCAAGCATGTGAACGAACAACAGCATAAGTATGAGTTCGGTGCTGTCAAGAACATCCGTGAAATGGAAAATGACATGGTGAAACTGTTCAAAGACGATCCCGCCAAAGCCCAAAAACGAATCAACGACATCTCCAACCGATGCACCCAGGAAGTTTGCAACGCTTGGAACCATCTGTTCGAATATCTTTTGGTGAAATATAACGATGGCAACGTCAAAAAGGAAAAAAATGGAAAATTCGCCAAAACCGACACCAAAGTGCCTCAGTGCGAATTTCCCGAACAACCAAGATATCCTGACAAATGGTACAAAATTATCGTTGACGATTGCGGAAAAAACATTCAAGAAAAATAAACTGCTACTGACTTAGAACCTATGGAAGAAAAAAAGGGCGACAAACCCAAAACACGTCAATTTGGAGCCAAAAGAGGCACCAAAAGCACCACTAAAGCGGAAAAACCGGCCAGCAGGAGCCGCCGCAAACCCGCAGAAAAAGAATTCAACGAGGAAAAAGAGGAAAAACGCTCTTTCCGCAAAAAAACAACTACTACTGAAAGACCTGCCAGAACGACAAGAACCAGAAAAACACCTTTAACAGACAAAGAGGAAGATTCTGGACGCAAGTTCACTGGTGGCCGCAAATTTGCAGGCGCCAAACGTTCTGAAAAACCATCTTTCAGCAAAAAAACTTCTTTCGGGAAGAAAGAGACAGAGGCCACTCCCCGTAAAAAACGCAGGGATGTGACCGCTGAATCTGAAATTCTCAGCGAAATAGTGGCCCGCAGACAACGCGAAGGCCGCACCTCACCTCAAAAGCAAAAGGTGCTGTCGCTGACAGATAATGAAAACCAAGGACTTGTGCGTCTGAACAAATACATCGCCAATGCCGGCATCTGTTCACGACGTGAGGCCGATGTGCTTATCACTACTGGAACTGTCAGTGTAAACGGAGAAATCATCACCGAGCTGGGTTATAAGGTCAAACCTACCGATGTGGTTCGTTACGGTGATCGCATTCTCCAGAATGAAAAACCAGTTTATATTCTGCTGAACAAACCCAAAGATTACATTACCACCACGGATGACGAAAGAGGCCGCAAAAATGTAATGGATTTGGTACGCAACGCCTGCAAGGAAAGAATATATCCTGTGGGAAGATTGGACAAAAACACTACGGGACTGCTGCTTTTCACCAATGACGGCGACATGACCAAAAAGCTGACCCACCCCAAACATGGCATCGAGAAAACCTATTCCGCGGAACTGAACAAGAAATTCGCCAATATCGATATGTGCGCCCTGCGCAATGGTATCGAACTGGAAGACGGTATCATCACCCCGGACGATGTGCAATATGTGGATGAAAGCAAAAAAATCATCGGTATCACCATCCACTCCGGTAAAAACAGAATTGTCAGACGAATCTTTGAATTTCTTGGATATGAGGTGGTTAAACTCGACCGTGTAGTCTTTGCCGGACTGACCAAGAAAGACCTGCCACGAGGCAAATGGAGATTCCTCACACAAGCAGAAATCAATATCTTGAAAATGACTGTAAAATAACTCGTTTTTTAGATTTTAACTCAACATGAATAAGACACTTAATGCTCGATTGTACGTCGAGAAAAAAGTCGGTTTCCAGGTGGAAGCCCAAGATCTGTTGGATGATCTTAACCATAACTTAGAATTGAATATCAACGCATTACGTCTTATCGTAGTGTATGATATTTTTGGCATTGAAGAAGGCTTGTTGGAGAAAGCCAAACATGCCGTTTTCTCTGAACCCGTTACCGATGAGGTATATACGGAATTCCCGTTGGATGGCTTGACTTATTTCGCCGTGGAATTCTTGCCCGGCCAATTCGACCAGCGGGCTGACAGTGCCATGCAATGCCTCCAACTCATTGATCCAAAAACAACTGCCACCATCAGAAGTGCCAAATTGATAATCATGGACGGGAAACTTTCCGAACAGGACATGATAAAAATCAAAAAGCACTGTATCAATGAAGTGGAAGCACGCGAAAAGGACATGTCCATCCTGGATGACTCTGAAAACGTGACGGTGGCCGATGTAGAAGTTTTCGACACCTTCAATACAATGAGTCCTGAAGAACTTGACGCTTTCAGAAAGAAACTGTCTTTAGCCATGTCTTTCGAGGATATCATGCTGATTCAAAATTATTTCCAGACTGAAGAAAAGCGTAATCCAACGGAGACTGAAATCAAAATGCTGGACACCTACTGGAGCGACCACTGCCGTCATACCACTTTTGAGACGCAATTGGACAATATCACATTCACCCCAAGCAAATTCAATGACCAGCTGCAAGAGGCTTTTTATCAATACATTCAAATCCGAAACAATGTGCATGGCGGCAGAAAGCCCATCACCTTGATGGACATGGCCACCATCTGCGGCAAAAACGAGCGCAAACTCGGAAACCTCGATGATATGGAGCTTTCGGAGGAAAACAACGCTTGTAGTGTTTATGTTGATGTGGATGTCGATGGCAAAATCGAGAAATGGCTGCTGATGTTCAAGAACGAAACGCACAACC
>CACXXY010000014.1 GCA_902771655.1 uncultured Bacteroidota bacterium
CACCCATCCCGAGCTGATTGATCCCAAAAACCAGCCGCAGTCGCTGGTGCCAACTAATTTCCAGCCGCTGTACAACACTTCCGACAAGGCCAAGCGTGCCGGATTGGACTCCAAGGCGATTTCGAAGCTGGTGATGGCATTGTTGCCACAAGTGAAGGATGTGATTAGAGAACGCTTGTCAGAGGATATTTTGCAGCATCTAAAACTGATGCCGCTGAAGGAGGCTTTGTGCAATATCCACTATCCTGCCGATATGCAGGCGCTTTCACAGGCTCAGCTGCGACTGAAATTCGATGAGTTGTTTTTTACCCAGCTGAAACTGTTGAAACTGAAATTGCTGACTTCTCAGAAATACAAAGGTCATGTCTTTTCGGTGGTGGGCGACTATTTCAATACTTTCTATAAAAATTATCTGCCTTTCCCGTTGACGAATGCACAGAAGCGTGTTATCAAGGAAATTCGGGCGGACATGGGTAGCGGAAGGCAGATGAACCGCCTGCTGCAAGGCGATGTGGGCAGTGGTAAAACTATCACGGCCTTGCTGCTGATGCTGATAGCCAAGGATAATGGTTTTCAGTCGTGCCTCATGGCGCCGACCGAGATATTGGCTACCCAGCATTATGAGACGGTAAAGCGTATGCTGGCCCCCATGGAAATGCGTGTCGAATTTCTGTCAGGTTCAACAAAAACCGCTAAACGCCGTGAAATACATGAAGGCTTGCGCAATGGTGAGGTGGATATTTTGATTGGCACTCATGCCTTGATTGAAGATGAGGTGCAATTCGCAATTCAAAAACCTTGGTTTTGTGGTGATTGACGAACAACACCGCTTTGGTGTGGAACAGCGGGCCAAGTTATGGAAGAAAAACATCGTGCCGCCGCATATACTGGTCATGACGGCAACGCCTATTCCGAGAACCCTGGCCATGACTTTGTATGGCGACCTTGATTTGTCGGTGATTGATGAGTTGCCCAAAGGACGTAAGCCGATTATCACAGCCCATTATTTTGAGAAGGATCGGTTGCGCCTGAATGGTTTCCTGAAAAAGGAAATCGCTAAAGGCCGCCAAGTGTTTGTGGTTTATCCCCTCATCAAGGAGTCGGAAAAGATGGACTTGCAAGACTTGATGGCGGGTTATGAGGCCATGTCGCAGGCCTTCCCGTTGCCAGAATACGCCTTGGGCATTGTTCATGGCAAGATGAAGCCCGAAGAGAAGGATTTCGAGATGCAGCGTTTTATCAAAAATGAAACTCAGATCTTGCTTTCTACCACAGTGATAGAAGTGGGCATCGATGTGCCCAATGCCACAGTGATGGTGGTGGAAAATGCCGAGCGTTTCGGTTTGTCGCAGTTGCACCAGTTACGTGGCAGGGTAGGGCGCGGCGGCGAGCAGTCGTACTGCATCCTGATGTCGGGTAACAAACTGACAACAGAGAGCAAGCAGCGTCTTGACGCCATGGTATCCACCAACGACGGCTTTGAGATTGCCAATATTGACCTCAAACTACGTGGTCCGGGCGATCTGCAAGGAACCCAGCAAAGCGGCATCCTCGATTTCAAGTTAGCCGACCTGATACGGGATGAAAAACTGGTGGCTTATACCCGCAATTTAGCCATGAACTTGCTCGATAACGATCCCGATCTTTCCAAACCCCAAAACGCTCCTATCGCCCGCTATCTTGCCGAGCTCATGCGCCGCAATGTTTTCTGGGGAATGATAAGCTAGTTTTCCGTTACTTTTTTCTTGATAAAAAAGTAACCAAAAAATCAAGCCGACGGTAAGTGCAGCCGCACTAGCTCGCTCCCCCCAACCGTCGGCCCTGTCCACGCACGTAGCGACATTGCATTTAGCTGAGGCGTTCATATTCTTCAAAATTATACTATATATAAAAATATTACTAATAATTATTGAATGTATTAAAATATTTTGTATATTTGCAATCAGATTGATGTAACAGATAATAATTGTTGAACCATGTAAATATATTGCGAAAAAGTTATATATTTGCAGCGAAATTTCTATAAGGAAATGAAATGGAACGAATTGAGGAGATTGGCGGAAAAAAATGGATGGTATTTGTGGCGTAATGGTAGTAAACATGATATTTACAGGCATCCTGAAAAGACATATACCATTCATATAGAACGACATGGAAGTCAGGAGGTGAAGTCTGGACTTTGTACTAAATTACTTAAACAAATTGGATGTTAATGAACTAGGAAGAATATGAAAAACAAAAAGAAAATTGCATTGATAGAGATGGGTAAAGACGGAAGTTTCAGCGTTTATACTCCTGATATCGACGCCACTATCATCGGAGAAGGCGCCACTGTGGCAGAGGCAAAATCGGATTTTGAGAACTCGGTGACGGAATTACTGAAATTTTATCAGGAAGACGGGGAAGCGATACCAGAAGAATTACAAGATGTTTCTTTTGAGTACAAATATGACTTGCCATCCTTTTTCCATCATTTCAATTTTTTAAATATCACCAAATTCGCACAATTGGCAGGGATTAATCCGTCACTTATGCGTCAGTATAAGCAGGGACAGTATGTGTCTGAAAAGCAGGTTTCAAAGATACAAACGGAAATTCATCGCATTGGCCGCGAGTTAATGTCCATAAATCTATTCTGATGTAATAGTAATAATTTATTCAGTAAATTAACATTTTTAACTTTTAGTTCTTAGTCCTTAATTCTTAATTAAATTAGCACATTAGCAAATTGTCTCATTAGCACATTAATTTCCTCCCCTCGAGCGCAGCGAGACTCCCCTGATGCGAAGCATCACTCCCCTTGAGCACGAAGTGCGAAACTCCCCTTTTTAATTAATTTGCACATTAGCACATTAAAATTTTTTGTATCTTTGTAAAATATTTCGATACGTAATATCGTTTGTAATCATTGAGAAAAATCAACTATAAATACTATGAATAACACAATTGATATTAGAGAATTGAACGAGCGCATCCAGCGTGAAAGTTCCTTCGTTGACATCATCAACATGGAGATGGGCAAGGTGATTGTGGGTCAGAAGGCCATGGTCGAGCGTTTGCTTATCGGCCTTTTGTCCAACGGCCATATCTTGCTGGAAGGTGTTCCTGGTTTGGCCAAAACATTGGCAATCAAATCTTTGGCCAATGTTATTGATGCCAAGTTCAGTCGTATCCAGTTTACCCCCGACCTCTTGCCGGCCGACTTGTTGGGTACCATGATTTACAGTCAGAAAAATGAGAATTTCGTGGTGAAAAAAGGCCCTATCTTCGCCAACTTCATCCTTGCCGACGAAATCAACCGTGCCCCCGCCAAGGTGCAGAGCGCCTTGCTCGAAGCCATGCAGGAGCGTCAGGTGACCATCGGCGAAACGACCTTCAAACTGGAGGAGCCTTTCCTCGTGATGGCTACCCAGAACCCTATCGAGCAGGAAGGTACTTATCCGCTACCCGAAGCCCAGGTTGATCGTTTTATGATGAAGGTGGTGATTTCCTATCCCTCGAAAGCTGAGGAGAAAGACATTCTGTTCCAGCATCTGGAAAACAAATTCCCCACTACCAATACTGTCTTGAAACCGGAAGATATCATCAAGGCCCGCCAGGTGGTGAAAGAGGTGTATATTGACGAGAAAATCTCCAACTATATCGCCGACATCGTTTTCGCGACTCGTTATCCTGCTGATTATAAGCTGGATCAATTTGCCAATATGATTTCCTACGGTGCCTCTCCGCGTGCTACTATCAATCTTGCACTGGCCGCACAGGCATACGCTTTCATCAAACGCCGTGGTTATGTGATTCCAGAGGATATCCGCGCCATCTGCCATGATGTGATGCGCCATCGTATCGGTTTGTCATACGAGGCCGAAGCCGAGAACATCACCAGCGACAATATCATCAGCGAAATCCTGAATACGGTAGAAGTACCTTAATAGTGATTAGGTGTTAGGGGTTAGGTGTTAGAAAATTTTGTAATTTGAAACCTAAAACCTAAAACCTGAAACCTGAAACCTAGAAAAATGGATTCAACGGAATTATTAAAGAAAGTTCGGAAGATAGAGATCCGCACCAAGGCGCTGTCGCAGCAGATTTTTGCGGGCGAGTACCATAGTGCGTTTAAGGGGCGTGGTATGGCGTTCAGCGAAGTGCGCGAATACCAGTATGGCGACGATGTGCGCTTTATCGACTGGAATGTGACCGCCCGCCTCAACCATCCGTATGTCAAGATTTTCGAGGAGGAACGCGAACTGACGGTCATGCTGCTCATTGATGTAAGTGGCTCCAATCTTTTCGGTACCCGCAACGAGTTCAAAGCGGACCTGATTACCGAGCTGGCGGCTGTACTGTCGTTTTCCGCTATCAACAATAACGATAAAGTGGGTGTGATTTTCTTCAGCGACCGGGTGGAGAAGTTCATCCCGCCGAAGAAAGGCCGTTCGCATATCTTGCGTATTATCCGCGAGTTAGTGGATTATAAACCCTCACAGGTCAAGACTGATTTGGCCGAGCCGTTGCGCTATCTCACCAACGCCATAAAAAAGAAATGCACCGCTTTTGTTATCTCCGACTTTGTGAATTGCGATTTCGAGCAGGCGCTGAAGATCGCCTCAGAGAAGCATGATATTGTGGCTTTGCATGTGATGGACCGTGGCGAGTCGCAACTGCCCGATTTGGGCTTGATGCAGCTGAAAGATCCTGAAACTGGCAAATATGTGCTCACCGATACTTCTGACAGGCTGACCCGTATGGCCTACGAGCACTGGTGGAAGAAACAGCAGGAAAATAATGCCGAACTGTTTCGGAAAGTCGGTGTTGATGTGGCGGAATTATACACAGACCGCGATTATGTGAAAGAGCTGATTGCCTTATTCAAAAGAAGATAGTTCTCATTTTGTATAAGATAATCAGACGAGTATAAAATAACATTTCCATATACACAGGAGAAGATGAATTTGACTTGAATTCTCCTTGATTATAGTAAGACATACAAAATAACAGTTCAGTTATTGAGAATAATAAAATGATAGAAGAAGGTCGATTTTTAATGCCGATACAAGTGCCGATTCACATGGTGGACAGCCGTGTGGAGATGACACCGGTGTCGTTATTTTGCATTCTGCAGGAATCCGCTGCCGCCCATTGTGATCATTTTCATTTGAGTGGTATCGATTTGAAACCCTATAACCTCTTTTGGGTGCTCACGCGTATGCATGTGCAGATAGAGAGAATGCCGACTTGGCATGAAAAACTGACCATCCATACCTGGGAGAAGCCGCATAGTTTTATTTCCCAGCCCCGTGATTTTCTGGTGTTTGATGAAAAAGGAGAAATCATCATCAGGGGTACATCTATCTGGGCTATTATTGATAAGGAGTCGAAGCCTGTGAAACTGGATGACTTTGACCGGCCCGACCGTTTCCCCCTCAAGGATGATGCCATGACGGTCAAGGCTTTTCCCCGCTTAGCAGGTGCCCCGTTGCCTGAAAATCCGGTGCTTCACAAAGTGCAACATTCTGACATTGACCTCAACGAGCATGTCAACAATACCAAATACCTGCAGTGGGTGATGGACGACATGGGGCATGATTTCTTTCTGCATCACGATGTCAAAGAAGTTTCTGTGCATTTTATTTCGCAGTTATTTCCTGAAAACCAATATTTTATGGGACATCAGCAGTTGGATGAGACAGGCTCTGTCCATTCGGTACATGCCGCTGACGACCAGCGCGAGGTGTGCCGCATCTGGATGAAAACACAATTAGCACATTAGCACATTGTCTCATTAGCACATTAACTAATTTGCACATTCTATTGTGTATAATTTTTCCTGAAGAGCAGGAAAGAGCTCGTGGTATCTTTATATATTTGCAAATTACATTTATAATGTTGTATTATGAGCAAATACCCTGATAGTATTGACAAAATTACCAAAGCGAGACTGCGTTTCTCGGCTTTTGGCTCGGTAGTAAGTATCGCATTGACCATGTTTTTTATCGGTACACTGGCCTTTTTCGCTTATTTCTCCACCCAGTATATCCGCAATCTTTCCAAAAAAATCGAAATGGAAATATTGTTCTTCGCAGATGTGAAAGAGGCGGACATCGTCTCTATGGAGCAACGGATCAAGATGGAGCCTTTTATCGCCTCTTCACGTGTGTCCTCGCGTCAGGAAAATACCCAAGAGGCTATCAAGACTATCGGCAACAATTATACCGACATTATCTCCAATCCTATCAATGCCTCCATTATCATCAGTGTGGACCCGAAATATGCCAATTCCGACTCTTTGCAGGTGATATCCAAACGTATCAAAAAAGAACAAATCGTACAGGATGTGCAATATCCCGATTTTCTCGTGAAGTCCATCAGCGACAATTTCCGCACGCTGCAAATCGTGGTGCTGATTATCAGCGCAATCTTCATGCTGATTTCCATGTTGTTGATTGCCAACTCAATCCGTTTGCACATTTATGCGAAACGTTTCAATATCAAGAGTATGCTCTTGGTGGGTGCTACCCGCAGTTTCGTGCGAGGACCGTTTGTCCTGAAAGGCCTGAACCAAGGCGTTTGGGGCGGCGCTATCGCAGTTGTCCTGCTCGGCCTTATGCTCTATCAAGGAAACTTGCTATTCCCGCAGTTTGTTGACTTCTCTAACATCTTGCCTATCTCGCTGATTCTTCTGGGTGTCTTTGTTTTCAGCATCCTCTTCACAATTATCGTGTCGATTATCTCTGTCAATCGTTATATCAGAATCAAAGACGAAAGACTGTACCTATAAAACGTCAAGACGAGGAGACATGCACTTCGTGCATTCGGTAATACGTTAAGATGAACCATTCGTCTCCCCGAGCGAACGAAGTGAGCAACTTTCCGAACGAATGAAATGAGTGACTCCACGTATAAACGATAAAAAACAATTAAACAATCAAAATATGGCACAAATAGCAAATACCAATCAAAAAACAAAACTAACTCCCAATCCTTCCGGGAAACAACAGGTGAACAACAGTCAGAAACCACCTCTTTTCAGAAAGACCAATTACATCCTGATGATTATCGGCGTGGTGCTGCTGATTATAGGTCTTTTTTGCCTTGCCGGTGGTGCTCCAGCCAATCCCGATGAGTTCAACCCGGAAGTGTTCAACACACGTCGTACTGTGGTGGCACCCATCCTGATCCTTTTGGGTCTGGTAACGGAGATTTTTGCCATCATGTGGCGTCCGAGAGTTAAAGAACAAAACGAGGAAAAAGCTGAATAATGAGTTGGTGGGAATCATTATTACTGGGTATTCTGCAGGGACTTACAGAGTACCTGCCAGTGAGTAGTAGTGGTCATCTGACGATTATGCAGGACATTATGGGACTGCAAATTTCTGATGCCGCCAAACTGGAATTCGATGTCATTGTGCATGTGGCTACTGTGTTGAGCACCATCGTGATTCTGTGGAAAGAAATTGCCGGACTGTTCAAGGGTACCTTCACAACTCTTCAGTGGAATGAAGAAAAGACTTATGTGGCCAAGATTCTGGTCTCCATGATTCCGGTTTTCATAGTGGGCATGTTTTTCAAGGATTATGTGGAAGATATTTTTGGTAGTGGTTTGACAATAGTAGGTATCTGTTTGCTGATCACCGCCCTGCTATTGGCCTTTTCCTATTATGCAAAACCCCGTCAGCGTGAGGAAATCTCATACGGCCATGCTTTCGTTATCGGTATCGCCCAGGCTGTGGCTGTACTGCCAGGTTTGTCCCGTTCAGGTTCCACCATCGCCACGGGCTTGATGTTGGGTGACAAAAAAGAAAAATTGGCGCAGTTTTCCTTCCTGATGGTCATCATCCCGATTCTGGGAGAAGCTTTCCTCGATGTGATTAAGTTTGCTAAAGACCCGTCACTGATTCAGAATGGACTTGGGGTCGGCGCGGTTGTCATTGGCTTTTTGGCCGCGTTCATCTCCGGCTGCTTCGCCTGCAAGTTCATGATCAATATCGTAAAAAAAGGCAAGCTGATATGGTTCGCCGTTTATTGCGCGGTGATAGGTGCCGCCGTTTTAATCTATAGCTTATGCTAAACCATAAAGTTATACATGAGGCACAGTTTGAACTTCCTGATATAGAAATAAATCCGGAAGGTGATGTGCTTCTTGTGGACAAGCCCTACCGCTGTACTTCGTTCGATGTGGTGGGGAAGGTCCGTCAATATATCAAGAGAAAATACCAGCAGAAAGTAAAAGTGGGACATGCGGGCACACTTGACCCTTTGGCAAGTGGTCTGCTGATTATCTGTGTGGGACGTTTTACCAAACAGATTGACAACTATCAGGCACAAGAGAAGGAATATACCGGCACTTTGCGTTTGGGTGCCACCACACCAAGTTTTGATCTGGAAAAACCCATTGACGCAGAATTTCCTTACGAGCATATTACGGAGGAAATGGTGGAAGAGGTGCGTCAGAGATTTCTTGGTGATATAGAGCAGGTGCCGCCTCAGTTCTCGGCTATCCGTATGGGTGGCCGACGGGCGTACGAAATGGCCCGTGAGGGAGAGGAAGCTCCAATCCAGCCCCGGCAGATTTCTATCCCCACTTTTGAAATCACCCGCTTTGAGTTGCCTGAGTTGGATTTCCGTATTGTATGCTCTAAAGGCACATATATCCGCTCCATTGCCCGCGATTTTGGCTTTGAGTTAGACTCTGGGGCGTATCTGACAGCTCTTCGCCGCACCCGCATCGGTGAATTCAAGGTAGAAGATGCCATACAATTAATAATGAATAATTGATAATTAATACATTTGTAAATCCTATAATCTATCATCGTCTAATCTTTCTAACCTTCTAACCGTGTAACTTAGTAACCCAAAAACATAAAACCATGACAAAAACCAATATCATCATACTTTTATGCCTCTGTGTGGCCATCGTTTTTACCGCTTGTCGCCCGAAAAACCAGGAAGAGACAGATTATAGCAATAATGATCCGATGACCTATACCACGTCGATTATTGCTGACACTATTTTGGCAGATATTCGTGACAAGTCGGATTTGATTCCCATTTCTGAGGATTTCTTGGAGGATTTTCTGGAAAAAATCAATGAATATGAGGGAAAACACATAACTATTGCCAGCAAAGTTCCGGTGGAGTGGGGCATTTCTTGTGTGGAGCGTTTGCCGGAAGGCCGCGAGTTATGGCTGCTGCGTTCTTTCGACCGTGAATGGGCTTACCTGGTTATCACTTCAGGATTCGGCACTCAGCGTATTTTAGACCAGGTGCCTGTGGCATTGAATCTCGCGCTGCAGGACAATGATGTGCTGGAAACTGAAATCTGGGAGACTTATCGTGAGTCCGATGGCTCTTTTGTAGTGCATAAAAATTATGAGTGGATCAAGAATCTGGATACCAACGCCACCCAAAGCGATTTGAGCGAATACCAGCGGAAATCATACTTTGTGGACCGTTATTCCATCAACGACCTGTGTCGTTTTGAGTGTACTGAAGTCAATGATTCTGTGCCGGAATATAGTGCGGTGGTGTTTTTCTACAATGATAATGTCAAACCCGAGGAATGGGATGAGACCGTGGAAATGTTGCAGGCTTTTTGTGAGGACAGAAGTGTGTTTTACGAGGAAGTGAAGACTGGATTTGCCGATGTGGCCATTCACGATTTCACTTTAAATGAAGTTTTACGCGTGGATATGCAACCTTATATTCAAGGTCTTCCTGCTGGCATGGTGATGTTTAAAAAAGGCGAAACTCCCAAAGCGGTGCGCTTCGGGAGTTTCGAGAGAATGCAGATTGAAATCAAACGTTATTTCAAAATGCTGTCTTTGTAAACATCCTGTAGAGACACACGACCGTGTGTCTCTACAACGGCGTTTTCTTGTTATTTCTTCATCTTTTCAGGATACAGGTAAACCTTCACGTATTTGTCAATATCGAAATTCTCTTTCATGAATTTAACGATATCTTCAGTAGTGACAGCGTTTACTCTTTCTACATAGTTATTGATGCTGTTGATGTCTTCACCTGAATAATACTTGCCGGCGATGTAACTCAACCACATGTTGTTCTGTTTCAATGAAGTTTCATGATTGTTGATCATCTGTTTCTTCACTTTTTCCATGGTTTCCGCAGAAGGACCGTTTTGAGTGAAATCTCTCAGAATATTGAAACATGCCTCTGAAAGTTTGTCAGTGTTGTCGGGTGAGCAGCTGAACATAATCAACATACTGTATGACGGCTTGGGTTCTTTTTCGGGAGACATCTGAAGCATGGGTGAATAAACACCGCTCATTTTTTCACGGATGGTGGCAATGAGTTCGATCTGCAGAGCTTCGTTGATTTCGCTGACAATCATGGTGTTCTTTGGAGTCCAGTCCATGTCGTGATCGAAAGCGATACCTACCCAACTCTGTTCTTCCTCACCGGCATAAATGTTTTCAATGACTTGTTTGTCGGGGAAACCTTTCACTACGTCATATTTTGGGGTTTCTCTTTCGCTGCTGGTCTTCAATGAACCGAGATACAGTTCAATGTATTCTTTAATCAGATTTTCGTCGAAGTTACCTACGAAAGTGAACACAAAGTCGGCAGGGTTGGCGAAACGCTGCTGGTACAGCTGGAAAGCTCTGGTATAATCAGCGGCTTTCACATCTTCTTCAGTCATTAACTGTTTCTGGTAGGGATCGTTCTGAGTGGTGATATCCATGAATCCCAACATGAATTTGTACATGGGGTTGGCGCTGATCATCTTGATCTGTTCCATGTATTCGCTGGTCACTAATTCAGCAACGGAAGGATCTTGTCTCGGACTTGCGAAGAAAGCATGGATGTATTGGAAGAAGAATTCCATGTCTTTGGGAGTGGAAGAACCGCTGAGACCTTCGCTGAACAGACTGATATAAGGACTTACACCTACTTTTTTGCCTTTCATTTTCTTCTCCAGGGAAGAATAGTCCAAATCGGAGATACCGGCACGGTCAACAAATTGGCATGCGAAATTCAAGGCGGGGATATCACATTCGTAATAGAGGCTCATGCCACCTTTGCTGCGGGCGGAGAAGAGAATCTGGTCGTTCTTGAAATCGGTTTTCTTCAACACCACGGTAATGCCGTTGTTCAAAGTCAGTTCCTCTGCGTCAATTTCAGTGATTTCTTTGGTATTGATGATGCTGCCGGCTTTGAGCTGGTCTTTTTCCACAACTTCCTTGTCTTTGTAAGTGTCTATATAAGGCTCAACGTGTTTGTTGCCAGGGTTGGTGACTGCTGCCAAAACATCTTTTTCGGTAGGAACTGTCACGCCTTCTTTCTCAGGAGCCATCACGATAGCCACCAGGTTTTCGTCAGTAATCCATTTTTTGGCTAAAGCGTTGATTTCATCCAAAGTGATGTCTTCCAAGTATTTCTTGGCATAGTTGTATTCTCTCTTGGCACCGGGAATCGGGTCATGATGCAAGTAATGAGCCACATATTCGCTGGCGAAACGGGATGATTCGGTTTTCTTCACCTCGTTGGCGGCAACTTCATATTCGTTCAGCAATTCCTCTTTGGCACGATTCAATTCGGTCTGCAGGAAGCCATGCTGGAGTACTCTCTGGTCCTCGCGCATCATAGCTTCGATGCTTTCAATAATCTTGTTTTCCTTACAGGCAATCTGGCAGCCGTACATGTCGGTGTTGCCAATCAAACCACTGTAGCCGCAGCTGGCGCTCAGGAACGGACAGCTGGCTTTCTGGGTCATTTCGCTTAAACGTGAGTCATACATGGTGTTGTAGAGTTCATACATCAGGTTGGTGCGGTAGTCGCCTACGGTCTTCATTACGAAGTGGGGGAATTTGCGGACAATCAGTACCTGGTTGCCCATAGCTTCCTTGTCAGTGGTCACCACAGCAAGAGGGGCCTTGTTGGGCTGGATGTTGTTCGGCAGTTTCTCACGTGGATTCTTCACGGGTTTAATCTTGCTGAACTGTTTGATGATCTGTTTCTCCATAGCATCCACATCAATGTCACCAACAACGATGACGGCTTGCAAATCAGGACGATACCAGTCTTTGTAGAAGTCTTTGATGGTTTGGTGTTTGAAACCGTTGATGATCTCGATCAGACCGATGGGAACACGTTCTGCGTAGCGTGATCCTTGGAACAGGACGGGGAACCATTTCTTCTGCATTCTGTCGCTGGCGCCCAAGCCCATGCGGTACTCTTCCGCGATGATACCTCTTTCTGATTCGATCTCGTCGCCATCATACAACAGACCGTTGGCCCATCCGTTCAGGATGTTTAATCCCATTTGGATGTATTCGGGCTTGTCTGTCGGCATGGTGATTTCATACACGGTCTCTTCAAATGAAGTGTATGCGTTGATACCCATACCAAAAGTCACACCAATCTTCTGGAGCTCGCTGATCATGGTGTTGTGGGGGTAACCCTTGATACCATTGAAAGCCATGTGCTCGGTGAAGTGGGCGAGACCTCTCTGATCCTCGTTCTCCTGACATGAACCGGCGTTGACAGCCAGACGGAATTCGACACGTTTTTCGGGTTTCTTGTTGGCACGGATGTAATAAGTCATTCCGTTGCTTAATTTTCCGATCTTCACATTCGGATCGGGATTGATGGGGGCGTTCAAATCCTGGGCAAATACCATGCTCATGGAAAAAATCAACACCATCAATGCTGAGAATAATTTTTTCATTTTGATTTTAATTTTTTGGTTGATAATATGTTAGTTTGAATATTTCTTATATTTAATTTGAGGGGACAAAGGTACAAAAATTTTTAATGTGCTAATTTGCTAATGTTCCAATGTGCTAATTGATTTAATTCAAAATGCAATACTAACCCCTATCCACTAATCCCTATTCCCTAGAATCATTTGCACATTTGCTAATTAACTAATTTGCTAATTATTCTTCTATCTGCTTGATAATCGCATCGCAGTTATCGATAACCTTGCGATACATCTTCCAGGCGATGAAGAAACCAATGATGGATCCGAAGGCGACAGCACCAGCCATGAGTTGCCAAGGAGCATTTGATTTGTGGATGATTTCCATGCAGAACCAGACGCACCATGCGATGACCAAGGGTAATTCAATTACTGTGCTCCATTGATAGCGTTTCTTCAGGGTCTTCATTTTGTTGGCTACGGTGCGCATGTCCTCGCTCATCAGTTGACGCTCATTGACTTGTTTATGGACAATCCAGGTGGCAATAGCATCAACGGCCATGAATACAATGGTAGCGATGATAAATGCGGTAGAGAGATTGTTGAAGAGTAGCGGTGTCCATAGAATCATTAATATGGCGCCAACAATGCTGATCCATCCTTGGCGGTTGATGGTGGATACGCGTGACTTCATGGTTTCACGCATCAGTTTTTCATTGACAATGGTTTCCTGCTCCAATCTTTTGCGGAGCAAATCCATTTGAGAACGTAAGCTTTCCAGTTCTTGCTGTTCGGTTATTGTATTTTCGTTTTCCATGATTTTTGTGATTTAAGCGTGAGACATTTTGATTAACTGTTGTTTGATTCTGACCAACTTGACACTTACATTCTTGACACTGATGCCGACAATGGCGGCGATTTCATCGTAGCTGAGGTTCTCCAGCCATAGGAGCACTATGGCGCGGTCCACCAAGTTCAACTGGTTGATGCGCTGGTACAGCATCCGGATTTGCTGACTGTCGTCATCCTCGTCAGTGAACAAGTTGCCGGCCATCTCCAAGGGGATCTTTTCTCCCTGGCGTTTTTTCTTACGGTCGAATGAAATGCAGGTGTTCAACGCCACCTTCCATATCCAGCTGCTTACCGCCGCGTCTCCTCTGAACCCGTCAAAGCCTTTCCATAGGTTGAGGAGGGTCTCCTGAAAGAGGTCGTTCACCTCATCCTCGTCCTTGGAAAACATGTAGCACACCGTGTAGATAGTGCTCTTGTGTTTCTTGACGATTTGCTCAAATTCTTTTTCCTTTTCCATTTGCGAATGTTTGTGTCTTGTTTCACATCAAAATCAAACGTAAGACGCTCAAGCTGATGGAAAACTACACTTTATCTCGAAATAATTTCATCCATGGGTATATCATTTTCTTCAACAGGCACATTATCAACAAGTTGGAAGTCGAAACAAAGGCCAATTTTTTTTGTTGCACGATGCTGGCAGAGAAAGCGGTCGTAGTAGCCCTTGCCCCTTCCCAAGCGGTTGCCCTGTCGGTCGAAGGCCACTCCTGGTACCACGATGAGGTCGAAATCTCCCGTATAGGTTACATTCTGCGGCTCCAGAATGTTGAAATCTCCCACGGCAAAACCGGTATCGGGTGTCAACTCCACGGGGATGATGTCGTCACCCACCACGGTAGGCAGGATGATTTGTTTCTGATTTCTCCATTTCTCAATGAAATCCTGCGTTTGCACTTCGTCTGGCAACGAGCTGTATAACATGATTTTTTGTGCGTTGATGAAATCCGTGTGTTGCTCCAGTTTGCGCATGATGATGTCAGACTGTGCCTGCAGTTCTTCTCTGCTGTGTTGTTTCTTTAACAGTTTGATGTTTGCTCTTATTTCTTGTTTTGAGTTCATATAATGCATAATTTAAAAGGCAAAAATACAAAAAATATTGTAGGGCTGTCACATTGTGGCAGCCTCAAATGATATTCACCACATGGCAGCCGTGATACGACAGCCCTACATTAAAAAAAAAGGGAACTATATACCAGTTGGCAATGGATTTGTTGTAAGGCAGCTATAATTACCCATATTTATTCAAACAACATAATTTAACAAAGAGGCAGTGAGGCGGTGTTGAAGGGAAATGCTATGGTTCTAACAATAAAAAAGCCCACGACAAGAGAGTGTCGTGAGCTTAGGAGTATGGCTTATAGCATACCTAATCTATAGAACCAATTAAGTACGCCAATATACCATTTTTGCGTAAAAACAGTGCTGTTCATCGCAAATACCTCCTTTCACCGCTTCACATGCTTCTTTGTGCAACATTATTGCACATGACGCTATGACGGCGCTGCAAAGATACAACTTTTTTATGATTTTTTTAGCTTGAGGAATTTGGCCAGTCCGGAAACTTTCCGTATATTTGCATCTGTAACCATGAGACAAAAACAAACGGATATGACGGACTTCTCGAAATTCAACTCACTGATTAGCCTTGTGAGACACTTCAACAGCGAGGACAAGTGCAGAAAGACAATAAGACAGCAACGCTGGAGTGATGGCATCGTATGCCCATATTGCGGATCGGTTCACTGCTACGAGCGTTCTGACGGCAGGTTCATCTGCAAGGACTGCGAGTCATCGTTCTCCGAGCTCGTCGGGACTATCTTCGAGAACACGAAGCTGCCGCTTGTCAAGTGGTTCATGGCAATGTACCTGATTAGCAGCCACAAGAAGGGCATATCCTCATTGCAGCTTGCGCATGATATACATGTGACGCAGAAGACAGCATGGTTCATGCTGCACAAAATCAGGACATTGTACGCCAAGGACAAGAGCATGTTGCACGGGGACGTGGAATGTGACGAGACCTATATCGGAGGAAAGGAGACCAATAAGCATGAGAGCAAGAAAACGGCTGGCAATCAAGGCAGAAGCACCAAGACAAAATCCGGAGTGTTCGGCATGGTGGAACGAAACAGTGGCAACATAGCGGCGATGAGAATACCTGACTCAAAGGCTAATACACTGACAGGCATCATCAACCTGTATGTGAAGGCTGGGAGCCGCATATTCACTGACGAGTATATCGGCTATCATTCATTGAAGGACAGTGAGAGATATGAGCATTTCACCGTTAACCACAAGGACAAGGAGTTTGTGAGGGATGACAGCCACACCAACACCATCGAGGGCTTTTGGGGACAATTGAAGCGCATGATCATGGGAGTTTACCACTTCGTGTCAGCAAAATATTTGCAGAGATACATTGACGAGGCTGTGTTCAGGTACAACACCTGCCGCAATGACGAGGGCGACAGGTTCAAGAGGATGTTCGACAGGTCGATTGGTGTTGTGTCATATAAGTGTGTTAGGATGGTGGCGTAAAATACAAAATTGATTAATCCCAACCTTCTTCGTCATCATCTCTATTATCACCTATACCAATAGGAATAAGAGAATTAGCTTCTATATCGTTTAATATTTGCATTGCTTTAGGAGCTCCAATACGATAAAGTGTCATAGTTAATATGTTATTATCTTCTAGATGTTTTTCCAAGTATTCCAATTTATCTAACACGTCATTCCATTCTGGAGCTTTGGTTTGTGATAATTTGTCTATAGACTCCTTGACGATCCGTTTGAGTTGGGTTTCTGTTAATCTGATTGTTTGTTTCATAGTATTGAGTTTTTATTTATAAATAGTGTCATGCTTGAAAAAATATCTGTATTTTTGCAGTTGGTAATACTTATATAGAAACAGTATACAATATGGCAAAGCGAGTGATAAGGTTAACGGAAAGTGAATTTCACAATATGATAAAAACGGTTATTACCGAGGTTTTTAATGAAGGTTCAAAAACCATGGGAAAACATCGTAGACTTCTTAATCAACTGAAGACGCAGTACGATTCAGGAACAAATCCACAAAGGGTTTACCCTAATAAAACTGTTGATAATAATGAAAGAGTAAAGAAAGGATTAAAATTACATCATGAAATATTAGGTATGGATATTATTAATGAGATTGGACAAGATGCATATCTGACATTTGATTTGTATATGGATGACAAATTGTTTGCCATATTCAATTATACACTGACCGATGTTAAAGATATGAACGACAAACGTATTTATTTGCGTGGGAAGGTAGAACCTGGTGGTATATTTAGAAATGACGAACTTTTGCTAACATACAATATAGCAAAGAAAATATTCAAGCGTCCAAGTGGAAATACAGTGTATAAGTTCGTCTTAAACACCAATACAAATAATCCAACTGGTGCTCATAACGCATCTGTTATGGATCGCTTAATGAAATATAAGACGGAATACATGAAATAAATAAGTTGCTTACTATGCTATTTTATATAGATAATTACAATCTATAGCTGCCAACTAGTATATAGTTCCCAAAAAAAATGTCTATTTTTGCCGAAAATTTCACACTATGAAAAAGCCACTGTTTGTACTCGTATTACTGGCTGTTTTAATGACTGCTTGCCATAAAAAACCTGTTACTCCAGACAATCCTACTGTGGAGCGTAACGGGATGTATATATTGAATGAAGGGGTTTGGAACTACAATAACAGCACCATCTCATACTACAACTTTGATTCGGGTGAGGTGACGGCCGATATTTTCACGACAGTGAACAACCGCGGCTTGGGTGATACCGGCAATGACTTGCAACGATATGGCTCCCGTTTGTATTGTGTGGTGAATACTTCGGAAAATATTCAGGTGATGGACTTATACACGGCAAAGGTTGTCGGCACAGTGTCCTTGGTTGGCAAATCCCCTCGCAGAATCTGTTTCTCGGGATCCAAAGCATACGTCAGCTGCTTCGATGGCACTGTGGTCAGAATTGACACGGCTTCGCTTGCCGTGGAGGCCACGGTAACAGTGGGCCCGAATCCGGAGGGTGTATGTATTGCCAACGGTAAACTGTATGTGGCCAATACAGGTGGCTATAACGCTCCCAACTACGGCACTACGGTTTCTGTGATTGATATGGCAACTTTTGCAGTGATAAAAAATATTACGGTAGCCATGAATCCTTCACGTTTGTACCTGGCCCCCAATCAGCAAGACATTTACCTCATCTCCAATGGTGATTATTATACAGTGAAATCCTGCCTTCAGAAAATCAGTCCACTTACCGACGAGGTGGCGCGAACATACAATATCGAACTCAGCAATTTGGTTTTTTATGGCAATTCCGCCTATTTTTATTCATACGATTTTTCCACTGAGGAATATACGATCCAGATTTTTGATTTGGCAACGGAAATGGTTGTCAATAATCAATTTATCAATGACGGGACTACTTTTGATGTTCCATACGGCATAGCGGTGAATCCTCAAAATGGTGATGTCTATATTTCTGATGCTCATAATTTTACGGTGAATGGCGATGTCTATTGCTTTGGGCAGGACGGCAAAAAAAAGTTTTCGTTTGAGGCAGGGGTTAATCCGTCGGGAATGGTGTTTTTAAACTGAAAGTTGAAAACTGAAAACTGACGGTTCCGTCAAGACGGTAAGACATGCACTTGTGCATTCGGGAAGTCGTACACTACGTGTACTCGGGGAAAACGGGAAGACGGAGATAATCGTATGACCGAACGAGCGTGGCGAATGTCTTTCCGAGTGAGCAAAGCGAACGTTTCTCCGAACGAACAAAGTGAGCATCTTCACGTTTAAAAAAATCAAAAAAAAATTCCAAAGTAAAAAAACTTTTTGTATCTTTGCAAGTCGGTATAAAATAAATTTGGAATGCCTATGAAAAAGATATTTACGCTTATATTTGCTTTGGTAATAGCGGCAAGTTGTGCTTTCGCACAGTCGTTGACGCTGACCTACGAAGGAAATCCTGTGGGCAATGGTGACACAATTGAGTTGATGGTTCCGGAATTGAATTCTACGGTCGATTACTATTTGGATGTGAACAACATCAGTGATGAGGATGTTACCGTCCGTGCCTATAAAGAAGAACTGGAAATGGTAGAAGGCGCCACAGTATCTCTGTGCTTTGCGGGATTGTGCTATCCTCCGACAACAAGCTCGTCCGGCACGATTGTCATTCTTGCCCAGAGCACTTTGCCCCATTCTTCAGATTATGGCTTCCACTTTTCATACAAAACTCCTATGGCTGGAACGTCATTTGTCCGTTTTGTCTTTGCCAATGAGGATAATTACGATGATAATGCTTCCATAACCTTCAAGCTGGTTTATGACCCTACAAGCATAGTCAGTACGGCAATGGCCACGAAGATGCGTGCCTATCCGAATCCTGCGTCAGATAATGTGACTATAGAATATGCATATACCGGAAATTCTGACAATGTGAAGCTGGTTGTCAAAAATATGCTGGGCACGACTTTGTTGACCAAGAAATTAGATGCCAATGGCAATAAGGTGAAGGTCGATGTGTCCGAATACAATGCGGGAATTTATTTCTATTCCATCGAAGCTGACGGAAGACCATTGATCACGAAAAAATTGTTGGTTAAATAAGGTGGACGTGTGTCTGCTTCATCGTTGAGGTGACAGTGATATGAGGAAGATTGACAACGGTATTTTTGATTTTACGACCCTCTCTTTTGTTGACAATAATTGGGCTACACTGTTGATTGTTGTAGCCTTGATTTTATTGAGCATCAATGCGGTGTTGTACCGTCGAAAGCTGCTACTGTCATTGCAGTGCCTGTATTCCAAACGGGCTTTTTCCCAGCTGTCTAAGGAGGGAAAGTTCTTTAGCGAGGGTAGCTTCATGTTGTCCTGGCCTTTTGTGCTGATAGTCTTTGCTTTGTCTATCATACAAGTCGGTGCGTATTTTATGCCGGCTTTCGAACAGCAGTTGAATTTTCTACAATATTTTGGCATAGCCTGCCTTAGTGTTTTTGCCCTTTACATATTCAAACAAATAGTGGATTTCGTGTTGTTCGATTTGTTTGAGTGTCAGGAAGAACGCTATAATTTTCATATCGTAGGTTTTTCATTTCTGCTAAACAGTTCGTTAATTTTGTTCTTGGCGAATATTATCGTTCAATATACAGATTTTATAAATTTTTATTGGTTTAGTATTCTGATAATTAGCATATTATTTGCGATAAAGGTATATAAGGACTTTGTTTTTAAATCAAAGCGGGTGAATTTGTTTCAATTTTTTATGTACTTTTGCACACTTGAAATTTTACCATGCGCCTTGATTGTCAAATTGCTGTCAGTGCTTGGTAATAAAGGGATTTAAGCAAAGTTGAATTAAACCGTTTTGTTGCAGATGAAGGTCAAGAATATTCTAATTTCGCAAAATGCACCGGCTGATTTTGATAAATCACCATACGCCGAATTGAAGAGAAAATATAGCATTAATATAGAATTCTATAAATTTTTTAAACTTGAGGCGATTTCAGGTATGGAATTTCGTCAAACGAAAGTTAATATCTTGAGTCATACCGCTATCGTCTTCTCAAGTCAGGTCACTATTGACTATTTCTTCCACTTGGCACAGGAACTTCGTGTGGATATACCGGAAACCATGAAATATTTCTGCACCACAGAAAGTATAGCCCATTATCTGCAGAAGTACATTCAGTTTAGAAAACGTAAGATTTTCTTCCCGAAAAGCACAATGACAAACGGCATTTATGACCTTTTTGCCAAAAACAAGGAATTGAAGTACTTGATACCTTGTTCGTCAGATTCCCAAGGCAGCAAATTTGATGAGTATTTTGACCAGAATGAGGTTGAATATACCCACGCTGTTGTGTTTAAGACAGTTCCTGCAGAGGTGAATAAGGATATCGACATTAAAAAATATGATATGGTGGTGCTGTTCAGTCCTGTGGGAGTGCAGTCGTTGAAATGCAATTTCCCGGATTTCAAGCAAGATGAGAATTTCGCCATTGGCGCCCTCGGCCCTGCTGTCATCTCCGCTCTGGAGCAGGAAGGCTTTACCGTTAATGTGAAAGCTCCCACCAAAGAGGCCCCATCCATCACCACCGCTTTGGATTTATTCTTAAAGGATCATGCAACCCGAAGAAGATAAGACTTTTTCGTACTCCTTCCCTAAAAAAGAGCGCCTGTGCTCCCGCCTCCAATTGGAGCGACTCCTGACGCTCAAGCAAAGTGCTTTTGCCTATCCCTTCAAATGCTATTACCAATATCTGCCACTGTCCGCTGAAAATGAAGTGTGCAAGATGGCTGTCAGTGTGCCCAAAAGATTGGAAAAGACCGCTGTGGGACGCAACAGGATCAAAAGATGGGTGAGAGAAGCATATCGACTGCATAAACATTTGCTATATGCTAAAACAAACGAGAGCGGGGCAGTGGTGAATATGCTTTTTGTTTGTATTGGCAAGGAAAACCTTTCTTTTTCGGTGATAGAGAATGCCGTAACGGAAATTCTGCAAAAAATCAATGACAGAGACGATGTGCACATCGTTTCTGCAAAACCTGAGACAAATATTGTATAGACGTGATATTATGCGTTTATACGATATATGACATAAATCCTAATTGTAGAGACGCGGCACGCCACGTCTCTACAGACACACAAGAATATGCTGAAATTCTTTAAAAAAATATGGTTTTATTTCTGCAAAGGTCTGTCAGCTATTATGATAGGTCTGATTAAATTGTACCAGATAACCCTTTCACCGCTGATTGGTCGCCAATGCCGATACCAGCCCACCTGCTCCAATTATGGCTTGGAGGCCATCCGCAAGTACGGCCCCTTCAAGGGTGGCTGGCTCACGCTGAAACGGGTGCTCTCTTGCAACCCCTGGGGCGGCAGCGGCTACGACCCCGTCCCTTGACAGTTGACAGTTGACAATTGACAATTGACAATGAGCGTATTGTCATATAAATAATTGTTCATTATTCATTGTTAATTATTAATTGTCTCACTAACTAATTTGCTAATTAACAAATTTACTAATTAATCGTGTCTTTTTTTTTTGTACTTTTGCAAACTTTTTTTCGGAGGGGTGGAAAAAGCTGGAATTTTTACGGAGAGAATCTAATTCAGTCAATATAAATCATTTGTAATGAGGCAATTAAACATTACTAAACAAGTTACCAACAGAGAGACCGCTTCGTTGGACAAATACCTGCATGATATCGGAAAAGTGGAACTGATTACTGCGGAAGAAGAGGTCGAGTTGGCTCGCAAAATCAAAAATGGTGACCAGGCTGCACTGGAAAAACTGACCAAAGCCAATCTTCGTTTCGTGGTTTCCGTGGCAAAGCAGTACCAGAACCAAGGTTTGAACCTGCCTGACCTTATTAATGAGGGCAACTTGGGCTTAATCAAGGCTGCCCAGCGTTTTGATGAAACCCGTGGTTTCAAATTCATCTCCTATGCTGTGTGGTGGATTCGTCAGTCTATTCTTCAGGCACTGGCCGAGCAGTCGCGTATCGTGCGTCTGCCGCTGAACAAAATCGGTACCATCAACAAAATCAACAAAGCATACGCTTATCTGGAACAGGAACTGGAACGCGAACCTAGAGCCGATGAAATCGCCAAGATGCTTGACATCACCGAGGCTGAGGTGAGAGACTCTCTCCGCAACTCTTCCCGCCACCTGTCCATGGATGCCTCCCTGACCCAGGATGAGGATAACAACATGTATGATGTGCTGAAATCAGAGGATTCTCCTACTCCCGACAAGGGTTTGTTGTACGAATCCCTGAAGACCGAAGTTAACCGTGTGATTGCCACGCTGCCACAGCGTGAAGCCGACATCCTGAAACTGTATTTTGGCCTCGACAGCAAACACCCCATGACCCTCGAGGAAATCGGTGAGAAGTTTGACTTGACCCGCGAGCGTGTGCGTCAAATCAAGGAGAAGGCATTGCGCCGCTTGAAACATACGTCAAAATGTAAGATTTTGAAATCTTATTTAGGATAAAATATTGATAATCAGAAGAATATAATATATCTATGAAGCGTACTAAAGTTATAGATTTACTCAAACGCCCTGAAGAGACAGGTTTGGGAAACAAGGTGTGTGTGAAAGGTTGGGTGAGAACCAAGAGAGGTAACAACAGCGTGGCTTTTATCGCCATCAACGATGGCTCTATCGTGAGCAATATCCAGGTGGTGGCCGACCCGACCAAGTTTGACGAGGCACTGATGAAACAGATTACCACGGGTTCCTGCCTCTGCGTAACAGGTACCTTAGTGGAATCCCAAGGCAAGGGACAAACTGTGGAAATCCAAGCCGACACCATTGAGGTTTACGGTACTGCCGACCCCGAAGTGTATCCTTTGCAGAAAAAGGGTCACAGCATGGAGTTCCTGCGTGAAATCGCCCACCTGCGTCCCCGTACCAATTACTTCGGTTGCGTGTTGCGTCTGCGTCATGCTATGGCATTCGCTATTCACAAATTCTTCAACGATAAGGGCTTCTTCTATCTGCACACCCCGCTGATTACCGCTTCAGACGCGGAAGGCGCCGGTGAGATGTTCAATGTCACTACTTTCGACTTGAACAATATTCCTCGCACTGAGGACGGCCAGGTGGACTTCAAGAAGGATTTCTTCGGAAAACACACCAATCTGACGGTTTCCGGTCAGCTGGAAGGTGAACTTGGCGCTTTGGCATTGGGTTCTATCTATACTTTCGGTCCGACTTTCCGTGCCGAGAACAGCAACACACCCCGCCACCTGGCAGAGTTCTGGATGATTGAACCTGAAATGGCCTTCTACGACATTACCGACAACATGGATTTGGCCGAAGAGTTCATCAAATATCTGGTCAAATATGCGTTGGATAACAATATGGACGACCTGCGCTTCCTTAACGATATGTTCGACAAGGGTTTGATTGAGCGTCTGGAATCTGTACTGAAAGAAGATTTTGTCCGCTTGGACTATACCTCCGCTATCGACATTTTGTTGAAAGCCGACAAGAAATTCGATTATCCGGTTTCTTGGGGCATTGACCTGCAGTCCGAGCACGAGCGTTACTTGGTGGAGAACCACTTCAAACGCCCGGTGATTCTGACGGATTATCCTAAGGATATCAAGGCTTTCTATATGAAGCAGAATGATGACGGCAAGACTGTTCGTGCTATGGATGTGTTGTTCCCGACAATCGGTGAAATCATCGGTGGCTCAGAACGTGAGGCTGATTATCAGAAACTGCTGAATCGCGTGCATGAACTGGGTATGACAGAAGAACAGTACTGGTGGTATTTCGAAACCCGCAAGTTCGGTTCCGCTCCGCACTCAGGTTTCGGTTTGGGTTTTGAGCGTCTGTTGCTCTTCGTCACAGGCATGACCAATATCCGCGATGTGATTCCCTTCCCGAGAACCCCGCAAAACGCTGAATTCTAATTTTTTGCCTTATTGAGACGTGCTGTAGCGCATCTCAACGACAACCTCAAAACCCCGTAAATCACTATGATTGGTAAGGGCAAAATATCATCCATCACCCGCTTGCATCAGAAGAAATTCAGAGATGAAAGCGGGTTGTTTTTGGTGGACTACTTTCGAGATGGAGGAAGTGCTGGCAACCGACACATGGGTAAGGGAGCATGAAAAGGAAGTGCCAGCCGCAGCGGAACTGACCTTGGTGACGCCTGCCGAAATGGAGCGCCTCAGTGCCTGGAAGAACCCTCAACCGGTGATGGCGGTGGCGAGGATTCCACAGCGTGACATTGCCGACATTAGGCAAGACCAGCCGCTGCTGATGCTGGACGATTTGCGTGACCCAGGTAACATGGGCACGATTATCCGCACAGCCGATTGGTTTGGTATCCGTCAGCTCGTATGTTCCCAAACCACGGTAGAATTATATAATCCCAAAGTGATTCAGGCCACCATGGGTTCTTTTACCAGAGTAAAAGTCTATTATATTGATTTAGAATCTTTTATTGATAATAATTTGAAAGAAAGAAGGGTTTTGGGCGCTTTTTTGGAAGGAACTCCTGTGCAGCGTTTCGATTTTCAGCCTTCCGATGTGATTGTCATCGGTAACGAGGCCAATGGCATTACAGAGGCTGTAAGCCGGAAAATCAGTTCCAAGATCTTGATTGACAGTCCTGTGAAATCTGCCGACAAAGCAGAGTCGCTCAATGCCTCCATAGCGGCGGCAATTATGATGTATCAATATAGTCTATCGGTGAGACGGTAAGACTGAAAGACACTCACTGCGTTCGTTCGGTGAGACGGAGAGAAAGCGAGATAATAAAAATGTGGCTATGACGTTAAAGTATCAAT
>CACXXY010000015.1 GCA_902771655.1 uncultured Bacteroidota bacterium
CCGAAACGATAAGGTATTGATGACTTTACACTTCCGTCTTCAAAATACTCCACTTTAGTTTTCGTACATGCCGAAAAAACAATCGCTATCAGCACCAGAAGAGCTATTATTTTTAGATTTTTCATGTTATTTTAATTAAGAACCAAGAGTTAAGAATGTGTTATTACCGAATTTTGAATTATATTTATGACACTACCCCGGCCTACGGCCACCCCTTCTATAAGAAGGGGAATTTATTGTTATCAAATGACCGTAAATAATAACGACAACAGCCATCCAAGATAAGTGCCCACGGCATAACCCACCAAACCGATGACAATACCGCTAATCAGCACTTTGCGGTTACCCATGGCACCAACCACTGGCGGAATGAATGGAGGAGAGCACAGCAGACCCACCTGACCAACCACAAACAAATCGCCCTCCACCTTGAAGATACGGCAGATAATCAGGTGTATCACCAAAGCAACCAACATGATGAAAGCGATAAAGCCCATCACCGCCAACGCCGAGGAGTCAATGCTGTAAATATCGAATTTGGAAGCCACCACCACACTGAAAATCAGAATAAAAAACATGCCCAACTCAAAAGTTTTAGGGAGATTCCGTATCCATGGGACAAAAGAAGCGGCAATAGCCAAAGTGGTGATGGTAAGGATGATAACCAATTCATTGAGTTTGCCAGTTGTCAGCAAAGAGAGTCCCGCTCCAACAGCCAATATCAACACAGAGAGCAGCAAGCCTACCATCATCTTACCAAAAACACCCTTTGAAAACATGCCCTTATACTCCTCAAAACTATCGTCTTTTATTTCAATATTTTCCGAAGCCGGATTTGTCGCATTTTCTTTATAAGGGAGTAATTTGCGGAACAACTTATACCCTCCGGCCACAAAAAACATAATCAGCGGGAAAGTGACCAACATCTCAAAAGTCAAAGCGATGGACATAACGGTCTCATCGACATGTAAAGCGAGTCCCAAAGCGGAAAAATTCATGGTGCCGCCCGTATAAATGCCTGTCATCATGGCCGCCACATCACCAAAATCCCTGATACCCGCATTGCGGAAAACGAAATAACCCAGAATCACCGAGGTCACAATCGCCACCAAACCTCCTATAAGCACAACAAAAGTTTTGGGAAGTGATTTGACCCACAATCTGAAATCCGAATTGAACAGCATCAGCGGAATAGCCAAAGGAACTGTAATATTCATCAACATATCGCTGATACTTTTCATTTGTCCGGCTCCTGCCGCCTCTCCCGTCGGAATCACTCCACACAGGGCCAAAATAATACCCACCGCATACGCCATAATCACCGTCCCCACCTTCTTCGCCCAATCAAACTTGTTGTATAACAAGATGATAATGACCGGGGACAGAATGTACACTAAAGTTATCAATGTCACGTTCATACAATAGTAATTTAAATAAACTGCAAAAATACATAATTTTTTAATGTTCTAATTAATTTATGTGCTAATGTGCCTATTAATTTCGTGAAGACACATACTTCGTATGTTCGTGGAGACGTGGAGACGCTCACTTCGTTCGCTCGTTAAGACGATAACGTCTTGACGAATGAGCACTGCGAATGACTTAACGTCTTCACGAATGCACGCTGTGCATGTCTTAACGTTTTGACGCCTTAACGACAAACGCAATTAAACAAATAAACATTTCAACATGTCAACAATATTTACTATCTTTGCACGTTTATTCTGGCAACTATGGTAGAACTCATTTTAAATCAGATAAGAGACAAAAAAATCATCATTCTCGGCTTTGGCAGGGAAGGCGTCTCCTCTTACCGCTTCCTTAGGAAACACTTCCCCGACATGGATATTGTGGCTGCCGACAGAAGCGAGAATCTGAAAATTGACGAATACAAAAACGACAAACACCTGAAATTTGTCATAGGCAAAGATTATGACCGCAATCTGAATGACTACGACCTGATACTGAAAACCCCAGGTGTCAATCTGAACAATATCAACTATTTCATCCAGCCGCAAAGGATTACCTCACAAACAGAATTGTTCCTGTACGGATATAATCACCAGGTAATCGGAGTTACAGGCACCAAGGGCAAAAGTACCACTTCCTCGCTGATTTACCACATCTTGTCCAATAGCCGTGGAAACACCTTTCTGGCAGGCAATATCGGCATACCCTTCTTCGATATTGTGGACCAGTTGGATGATGATTCTGTCATCGTGGCAGAATTGTCGGCACACCAGCTTGAATACACCACCATTTCCCCTCATGTCGCCATTTTGCTCAACATCTATCAGGAGCATCTCGACCATTTTGCCTCTCTCAGCAACTACCAACTGGCCAAGATGAACATCACCAAGTATCAGGAAGAGTCCGATATTTTGATTTATAACGCTGAGGATGAGCATATTCCAAATCTCATCAAGAGTCACAACTACCAGCGCAGACTTTTCAAATTCAGCAGCCAACATGCCATCGACACCGGTTGCTATTGCATTGATGACACGGTGATGCGTGTGGACAAAGGTCAGGTGCTGAGCGAATACGACCTGTACCGCTACGACCACCTGCCGGGACGGCACAACTACAACAACATCATGGCCGCCATTCTTGCCGTGAAGCAGTTCGGCATCAGCGATGAGGATATCCTCAACAATCTGGCCACTTTCAAGGGTTTGGAGCATCGCATCGAATTGGTGGGCACTTATAATGGTGTCAAATTTTACAACGACAGCATCTCCACCATTCCCGAAGCGGCCATCGCGGCAATCAAAGCGCTTCGCAAAGTCGATACCCTCATTATCGGGGGCTTCGACCGCGGCATCAGCTACGATATCCTGATTGACTATCTTCACGAGAACCCCATTTCTCATATCGTCTTCACGGGTCCCGCCGGCCAACGCATCAAAAGCGAGTGGGAAGCGAAATATCCTTTGCCAGAGTTTTTTATCATCGAAAACGATTTCTCCAAAATTGTTGATTACTGCATCCATAACACTACAGAAGGCAAAGTCTGCCTGCTTTCTCCCGCCGCTTCCAGCTACGACCAGTTCAAAAACTTCGAGGAAAGAGGCAAACGCTTCAAAGCCGAAGTCCATAAATATATTGACACCCTTAATACCAACGAAAATGAATAAAATCCCTTTTTTTATAATCTGTCTGACATTCCTGATGGTTTCCTGTGCCAATGCGCAATCAGAATATGACAACGACCTGCCAATAGAAACAGAAGAAGTGATTTCCATGGCCATGGACAACCCGAACTTCAACAAAACACCCGCTGTGAAACAGGAAGTATATGAAGAAGACCTCTCAGGCAACATCATCATTCTTGATGATGAGAGTTTTGCAGCCAGAATCACCAATATCGACAACGAGAAGGGACTGCAATACAAAGGCATGACCCCCTGTATTGTGGATTTTTATGCCGACTGGTGCCGCCCGTGCAGTGCTTTGCATCCCGTGCTAGTGGAACTGGCCAAGGAATATAAAGGCAAACTGATCATTTACAAAATCAATACCGACAAAGCCACCAGCACCGCCACAGCGTTAGGTATCACAAGTATTCCCACACTGCTTTTCTTCAAAAGGAACGCCCAACCGGGAGCCATAAAAGGCGCTCTGCCTAAAAAGGAATTAAAAGAAGTCATTGAGCAGTTTCTTAAAGAAGAATAATATTTTCTCGACTTGAAAAAAACATGTTTTTGCTTCTGGCTTAGCCTTATGCTTCTGTGCAACGCTTTTGCGCAGCTGTCTGACGCATGTACCACGACAGCCGAAAAACTGGAAAATATCGGGCAACGTTTCTCCCAGCTCAACAGTGAGGATCCGGAAGTCATCACCTTGCATAATCTTTTTTTACAGGACTGTCTAAAGGAACTCAATGCCATCAAAGACAATGGCGACGACCTCCTTTATTACTGCCAAAACAAGAAAGCGCTGCAGAAACAAGCATTGTTTTTGTTGTCCAAAGCCGACTCTCTCAACGAAGTCTTTGCCGAGCAAGTCAAAAAAGTGGATGAACTTTTTTACCAGAAAGCCAAGATCGAATACATTTTTGCCGATAATGACAAGGCAGAGTACTACCTCAACCGCGCCTTGCAGTTCAACAAGCACAATGTGGATGCGTTACTGCTAAAGGTCACGCTGAAATTTGAGGAAAAAGATTATGAGGAATGTTTGACACTGTTCAAAGAACTATTCAACCACAACGAGCTGAGCGAGCAGCAAGAAAATGAGATATACCAACTGTCATCTGCCTATTACTACGAGGTTTACAATTTAGGCGACTCCTTGGTCAAAGCCGACAAAGGGGCCTACGCCATCGACTTGTTCCAGCTGTTGGAGACCTTCTGTCACGAGATTCCCTCCTCCTACTGTAACGACGACTATTACCACGGCATCATGCGCTCGAAGCAAGGCGTTTATGATTCCTACATCGCCATTGCCCGCGCCGCCCGCGAACGCAAAAACTACGAGCTGGAGCGCAAATTCCTCCGCTATGCCGAGGAATACCTCAAAGAGAACGGTATGGAATAATATGCTTTTAAATATTTTTTGTACATTTGCATCGTGTTTTCACATAACATCACAAATTTTATTTTTTTATCTAAACCCATCAAGCAATGAAAATTCTTAAATCAAGCTTTATTTTGGCAGCCGTATTATCAGTATTGATGCTTACGAGTTGTTCCAATAACAACGAAAACAAAAGTGAGAACGAAAGTGAATGCCGGGTGCAAAATTCAGAAATAGTGTCTTTCGATGAGGTGTTGATGACACGAAGAAGTGTCCGTAGCTACGATGCCAGCAAGACCATCACCGAAGAGGAAGTACGGGAGCTGCTCATTTCCACGCAAGAGGCACCTTCCTGGGCCAATCAACAACCCTCGAAATACTATGTGGCGATGAGTCCTGAAAAAATCGAGGCGGTAGCTAACTTGGTGGGCGAACGCAATAAGCAGAACATTGCCGGCGCTCCTGTTCTGATTGTGTCCACTTTCGAGAAAGGCAAGTCAGGTTTCTTTCAGGGCGAGCCTGCCAATGAAGTGGGCGATGGCTGGGGAGCCTACGACAACGGACTCAGCAACGCCTATTTTATCCTGAAAGCCCGTGCCAAAGGCTTCGACACACTCATCATGGGTATGCGCGACTCTGACGCTCTCCGCACCTTGTTCAACATCCCCGAAAACGAAGCTATTATGGCGGTCATCTCATTGGGATACAGAGCCGATGAGCCCAAACAACCCAAACACCGTCCTTTAGAGGAAATCGCACTGTTCTTCTAATACCCCTAAAGAAATTTCGAGTTCCAACCACGGATTCAGAGGTCTATTGTAAAACATTACAACAATGAATTGGCACGAATTGTATGACCTTGCACTACAGATTGCCACAAAAGCGCACGAGGGACAAAAGGACAAGTCGGGATACGAATACATTATGCACCCGATAAGAGTGGCTGAGCGATGCAAAGACACACGGGCAAAAATTGTGGCCTTGCTGCACGACACCATAGAAGATACTTTCGTGACGACAGACTATCTGCGAAAACAAGGATTCCCCGACGAAACCATTGAGGGAGTATTGTCCGTCACAAAACGCGAAGGCGAATCGTATGACGAATTCGTGCGACGTGCCGCTGAAAACCCTCTCGGCAAAGAAGTGAAAAAAGCCGATTTAGAGGATAATATGGACATCCGCCGGCTGAAGGAACTCACAGATGAAGATGTCGGACGGCTGCGAAAGTACCTGCGGGCGTGGCAATTTCTGAACGAAACATAAATTATTATCGGATTATTCGGCCACGAATCATCAACAATAACCACAGACAAACAGTATAAACATACAGGTGCTTGTCGCCATGAATAGCAGGATGGTCAGAATCTCCGCAATGTCTTCACGTCAAAAGGATCAATGGAGAATATGTCGTCGCTGCTAACACGGATGACAAGCAAACCATCTTCGTGGGCAAGCTGATCCGCCCCTCCCTCGTAATTGATGGCAGCAATAGCGGCAATGACCTCCTTGCCGTCATATTCGGGAAAAAGAGTTCTAAACATTTCCATCTGCCGAACAAAACGCTTCACTTTCCTCTTTGTGAAATCAGCTTTGACCTCCACTGGCACGATGAATGTGTCATTGCCCAACAAAACATCCACTTCCATTTTGTTGTTTGTCCCGGGCTGCTTCGGCCTTATGTTCTTTCCATAGTGAAGTAGATCTAATCCCGCATCCTTAAAGATCTTGTCAACGGCAGACCCCGCAAGGCCTTCCACAATGTGGCCTGTAGCACCAAGAAACTCGACGGAAATTCGTCTAATTGCCGCATTTGTCTCATCTCGACTCTCCTTCAACTCCTTTGCGAACTCTTCTTTACTTTCCTTCATCTCTTTTGCAAACTTTTCATCCCTTTCTTTCATCTCCCTTGCGAACTTTTCTTTACTTTCCTTCATCTCTCTATCAAACTTTTCATCCCTTTCCTTCATCTCTTTTGCAAACTCTTCTTTACTTTCCTTCATCTCTCTATCAAACTTTTCATCCCTTTCTTTCATCTCCCTTGCGAACTCTTCTTTCCATTCCTTCATCTCTCTATCAAACTTTTCATCCCTTTCCTTCATCTCTCTTGCAAGGTTTTCATCCCTTTTCCTCATCTCCCTGTCAAACTTTTCGCTGCTTTTTTTCATCTGTTCTGAATTCTCCCCGAAAAGTTTTTTTAGCTCGTGGATTTGCATCTTATGTTCAATTATAGAGGCTTTTTGCAACTGGGCGATAACTTTCAAACACTCTTTTATAGCTTTAATACTACGATCGTGTTCCTGACGGGAATTTTCCAGCCATTCGTACCGTTCACGCATTTCCTGTGATAAACTACTATTGTCCATACGCAACTTGTCAATTATGACATCCTGTCTGCCTATTCTTTCGGTATTCTCCAAGACCAGTTGTCGGAGTTGAGACTGATTGGATTCCATCAATGTGCTTGCCGTGATATTTTCCATTTCTTTCGAAATTATTTTTGTGTTCTTCAGTAATGATTTCTCGATACAAAAATACTACAATAAAACTTTACACAAGCAATAAGTTGAAAAATTTTTATCACCTGATAATCAATATATTGGGATAAAAAGATAAAATAAGACACAAAATATTTATTAATTTTAAATTTGTATTTCGAAAGTTTTTAGAATTATATCGGCACAATTTACACACAAAGTGGAAAGTCAACAAAAAAATCTTGAAAATCTAAAAAAATTGGTGAGAAAAGAGTATGAACAAAAGTCCCTATTTACTCCTGTGGATTCAATGCCAACGGAGCACCCAACTTCTCGAAATTGGCATTGTTCCTCAAACGATAATAGTTTCCACTGTAATACAGATAGTATTGCTGATCATAATATACAATCTCCACTTTATCTGCGGATACCCCCTTGATTTGCAATATATTGCCTGAACAATAATAAGTCACCCTGTTCTTGATAGGAGTGTTCCACTGCTGAACCTCAAAATAGTCAATCACACCCTCTTCGGTCGAAATGTCTTTGAAGTCAGCATCCTTGCATCTTACCTTAACCTTCTTTTGGGCAAGCATCTTGTCAACAACAACCACATCATCATTTACGTCCTCGGATTTCTCCGCATAACTGAAATCCACCTCGTCGTATGTCCCATCCGCATCATCAAGCATCAACGAATCAGTCATTTCCACATCTTCTTTGATGATGGATTTCACCGGCTCTGTACGCACCACATTTACATACTTCACAATCGTGTCCTTCGTGTTGTCCTGCCTGTATATGTGTTCTATGGTTTTGGTGAACGATCTTGAATTATTCTGAATCATGGAAAAAATGACAAAAGAAATCACACTGATGGCAAATCCCGCCAGCAATCCTATCGCAAAGAACAACCATTTCCTTTCTTTTTTCACCTGATTATCAGACATATACAAATATATTTAGCATTCACTTTTATGAAACAAAAATACAATTTATTTTTGATTTGTGTATAATATTTTCATCAATTTTCGATTGAAAATGTACCTCAATTAAAAAACAAATTCATTTTCAAAGAATCCCTCCCCCCCTTATCCAAGGTAATTATAAAATGCTTGGAAAAATAATCCATTCTATGTATAAAATATTTTTGTATTTTTGTAGTTTAAAACTGATTAATCGTAATATATATAATAATGAAGAAATTTAGTGTTTTTCTAACCCTCGTAATCCTGTTTTTAAGCAGTATCTTTGCTCAAGAGACACCTGTCACCTGGACTTTCAAGACGGTAAAAGTCAACGACTCCATTGCGGAATTGCAGTTTCAAGCCGCCATCGAAGAGAATTGGCACCTGTACTCGCAAAGCCATAACAACGGCATGGAAATGCCCATCGAGTTCAGCTTTACCGACGCCAAAAACTATAAACGTATTGGCAAGGTCACCGAACCCAAGCCCATTGTGCATTATGATCCGATGTTCAACGACACCTCCAAGTTTTTTGTCAACAGTGTCACCTTCAAACAGAAAGTGAAGGTTCTGCAGAATGAACCCTTTGCCATTAAGGGCAGAATATCAGGACAATCATGCATTGACGGTCGTTGCGTTGCCCTCGACAAGAAATTTAGCTTCGACATCCAAGGCTTTGACCATGCGGTGGCGGCAGCAGCTGTACCGGAACAAGAAGATGCGGAAAACACTATAGCTGAAGATAATACAACCGCCTCTTTGGCCGAAGCCGCTGTCAACGACACCCCTAAAGAAGAAGAGTCACTATGGTCATTTTTTGTGGTAGCCTTCCTTGGCGGTTTAGTCGGTTTGCTCATGCCCTGCGTTTTCCCCATGATACCCATGACAGTTTCCTACTTCATGAAATCGGGAAGCAAGGCCAAGCTCCACGCCCTCATCTATGGGCTTTCCATTGTCGTCATTTATGTGATTTTCGGCATTATCCTGTCTCTGATTTTCGGACCCGACTTTGCCAATATCCTCAGCACCCACTGGATTCCTAACATTTTGTTTGCCATTATTTTCATCATCTTCGCTCTTTCATTTTTCGGCTATTTTGAAATCACCTTGCCAAGCAGCTGGGTCAACAAATCCGCCAAAATGGAAAACACGGGTGGTATCATCGGTATCTTTTTCATGGCACTGACCTTGGTGCTGGTGTCTTTCTCCTGCACCCTGCCCATCGCCGGCGCCGTTGCCCTCAACTCTGTTGGTGGTTCTTTGGTAAAGCCCATCATCGGCATGTTGGGGTTCTCCTTGGGTATCGCAATTCCCTTTACTCTTTTCGCCTTTTTCCCCGGCTTGCTGAAAAAAATGCCGAAATCCGGCGGCTGGATGAACACATTGAAAGTGGTGCTGGCTTTTGTCGAATTGGCTTTCGCCCTGAAATTCATCAACGTGCCCGACCAAACCTACCATTGGGGTATCCTCGACCGCGAAGTCTATTTGGCCCTGTGGATTGTACTCTTCTCACTTATGGGCATTTATCTCCTCGGCAAAATCAAATTTCCTCTCGACGATGACATGCCCGTGCAGAAAAGTCCCTTCCGTTTCATGATGGCCATCATCACCTTTGCCTTCGTGGTCTATATGATTCCCGGCATGTTCGGTGCCCCTCTGAAAGCCATTTCCGGCTGGCTGCCACCTATGACCACCCAGGACTTCGACATCAACCAGGTTGTCCGTCAAGAGTCTGGCGCCAATAGCAACAACACCCTTCAAGTCAATGAGACCGCCTTATTCGGCGACCGTCTGGACCTGCCCCATGGCATCCAAGGCTATTTCGACTATGACCAGGCTCTGCGCGTGGCCCAACAGCTGAACAAACCCGTATTTATCGACTTTACAGGCCATGGTTGCGTCAACTGCCGCAATGTGGAAAATGCAGTCTGGATCGACCCGCAAGTACGGAAAATGTTCGCCGACGAATTTGTGGTGGTCGCAATGTATGTGGACGATAAAAAAATTAAACTTTCTGAAGATCAGCAAATCAAAGACGAGGATGGCGACCCCATCACCACCTTGGGAGGAAAGAACATGTATATTCAAAACACCATCTATCACGAGAACTCCCAGCCATGCTACTTTATCGTTGACCACGACGGATCAGTATTGGCAGGACCTACCTACTACGAATTAGACGTTAATAAATATATAGACTTCTTGAAATCAGGTATTAAAGCCTATCAAGAGAAACATCAATAAAAATGAAAGGAAGAAAAATACTGCTCGCACTCATTTCCGGACTCCTCCTATGGTTGTCGTGGAATCCCAACGGACTTCCGTTTCTGATTTTTTTCGCCTTCGTTCCCTTGCTGGTCATCAGTGATATGCTAATTAGTGAAGAACACAAACATTCCTCCGGGTTGGCATTTTGCTATGGCATAATCGCATTCCTGATATGGAATGTGGGCACCACCTGGTGGATTTTCAACAGCACTGGCCCCGGTGCCATCGTCACCTTTATCCTCAACAGCAGTTTCATGGCCTTGGTCTTTTCCTTATGGCATTTCTGCCGCCGCAGAGGAATTCCCGAATGGTTGCAACCTGTCACCCTCATCTCTTTCTGGATGTCGTTCGAATTCCTGCACCTCAACTGGGACCTGACCTGGCCCTGGCTGAACCTCGGCAATGTGTTCGACAGCTGCACCCAATATGTGCAATGGTATGAGTTCACCGGCACCTTCGGCGGAACCCTCTGGGTATTGGTAGCCAACTTCTTGATTTACTACACCATACGATATTTCCGAAGCGCCAAGAAAAAAGCCATCATTTCAGGTTCCATCTTTGTCTTGTGGATAGCCATTCCGATGGTAAGCTCCGTGATGATGTATCATCACTACAAGAATAATCTTAAGCATGACAATCCCGTGGAAGCCATTATCGTCCAACACAATACAGAAGCTTACGAGGAGCAGTTCCGCATGTCGAACATCGAACACACTCTGCGTATTCTTGAAGTGGCTTATCCCCTCGTGACAGACAGCACTCAACTCGTCGTGACGGCAGAATCCTCCATTTCGCATACCATCTCTGCCAACGCCCTGTTAGACCGGAGCTATCCAGCGGAAAGCTATCTGTATTACGGCTTCACCGTCCTGGATTCTGTCATTGCCCACCACCCTAAACTCAACTTCATTTTGGGACTATCCACCTTTGAGACTTTCACCGAAGAACCAGATATTGTATATCTGAAACGTGAGGACGGACTTTACCAGTCGGTACACAACTCTGCCACCTGCTACAACAAATACGGTGTTACCGACCTGTACCACAAAAGCCGTTTAGTGCCTGGTGTGGAGAAAATGCCCTTCCCGAAATTGTTCTGGTTCCTGGAAGACTTGGTCATCAATTTGGGTGGCCCACGCACCTCACTGAGTCCCGACACCGCCCAACACGCCTTTTACACCACCATCAACGATGGCACAGTCAAGGTGGGGACAGTCATTTGCTATGAATCCGCATACGGTGAGATTTTCTCCGACTTTGTCAAAGACGGGGCACAGTTGATGGCAGTCATCACCAACGATGCCTGGTGGGGCGACACACCGGGCTATAAGCAGCACTTCCTCTTCTCGCGCCTACGTGCCATAGAGAGCCGCCGTACTGTGTTAAGATCCTCAAACCCTGGCATTTCCGCCTTCATCGATGAAAGCGGCGATGTGCACCAGGCCACCAAATACAACACCCGTCTGGCCATCAAGCAAAACGTTTATCCCAACGACTATATCACTTTCTACACCCGCCATGGCGACTACTTAGCCCGCATTGCAGTGGTGCTGGCCTCCATCTGCCTGCTCTGGACACTGCTGCTATGGGGAATAAAACTATTTCATAATTAACAATTTACAATTAATAATTATTAATTACCAACTATTAATTATTAATTCCATGAAAAAGACCATCCTCGCCACCCTATTCTTCCTCACCAGCGTTTTCGCGGCTTCCGCCCAAATCACCATGGGAGCAGAACGTACCGAGTTGTATTTCGACCAGCTGGAAGACAGGAAAATAGCAGTCTGCGGAAACCAGTCCTCACGGGTGGGCAACAGCCATCTGGTGGACACGCTGGTGGCTTCAGGCTTCAACGTGGTGACCATTTTCTGTCCCGAGCATGGTTTCCGCGGTAATGCCGAGGCAGGCGCCCATATCAATTCCTCTGTTGATGAGAAAACTGGCATTCCTATCGTATCTTTATACGGCAAAAACAAAAAACCTGACCTCAGCCAGCACAATATCGACCTGATTATCTTCGACATACAGGATGTTGGCTGTAGGTTTTACACCTATATTTCCACCCTTCACTATGTGATGGAGGCCGCCGCCGAAAACGATGTGGAAGTCATGATCCTCGACCGCCCCAATCCCAACGGCTATTTTGTTGACGGTCCCGTGTTGGATACCAACTTGCGTTCTTTTGTGGGCATGCACCCGATACCTGTGGTCCATGGTATGACTATCGGTGAGTATGGCCGCATGATCAATGGCGAGCAATGGTTGGCCAACGGGATACAATGTAAGCTGCAAGTGGTGCCCATGGACAATTACGACCATAACACACGTTACAACTTGCCCATTGCCCCATCGCCCAATCTTCAGACCGCAGAAGCCATCTACCTCTACCCTTCCCTCTGTCTTTTCGAAGGTACTCCTATTAGTATCGGACGAGGCACCAAAACACCCTTTCAGGTCTATGGTCATCCACAACTGACTGTCGGTGATTATTTTTTCACACCGATGCCGATTAAAGGAGTCTCTGAAAATCCGCCACAAAAAGGCTTGCAATGCAGGGGGTATAATCTTACTGCTATCGCCAGCGAGCAGATAAACAAAAAAAATTGCTTTAATATCAGCTACCTCCTTGATGCCTACAAGCACTTCCCCGACAAGGCCAAATTCTTCAATGCCAATTTGTTCTTCGACAAACTAGCCGGAACAAGACAGCTGCGCAAAGACATCATCGCAGGCAAAAGCGAGCAAGAAATCCGTGTCTCTTGGAAACCACAACTGCAAGCATTCAAGGAAAAAAGACAAATGTATTTACTCTATCCCGATTTTGAATAATGTTGGAATACTTCCTCACACCCGACCTGAATATCTTTCTGTTTCTCAACGGATTGCATAGTTCATGGGCGGATGTGTTCTTCTACTGGGTCTCCAACCGTTTTATCTGGCTTCCTTTTTATGCACTACTGGCTTTTTTCCTCATACGGAAATGGAGAAAAAAATCCATTCCCATCTTTATAGCTTTGGTACTCTGCATTTTCCTTACCGACCAGAGTTGCAATCTCATCAAACACAGCGTACAGCGGCCACGGCCCAGTCATGAGCCAGGCTTATGCGAGCAGGTTCACTTGGTGGCCGAGCCCGACGGCACACTATACAGGGGAGGACCATACAGTTTCCCTTCTTCCCATGCCGCCAATGCCATGGCGATGGCCTTATTTGTCATCTTTTACCTTTCGGAGAAACGCAAGTGGGTTATCGCAGGCATGCTGTTATGGGTGCTGTTGTTAAGCTACAGCAGGATTTACTTGGGTGTGCACTACCCCTCAGACCTCATGGCTGGATGGATTATCGGGGCATGTTGGGCAACATTGCTATGGAGGACAGTGTTGTTAATTCAGAATTCAAAATCCAAAATTCAAAAATAAATTATACTCCCCGTGCAACATTTTTCTTTTTTTTTCGTCTTTGTTTTATACTGAAAAAAAATAGTATCTTTGCACACTAAAAAAAAATATATGCTAAAAATCAGAATCTGTATCCTTAGTTTATTCCTTGGATTTGCAGTATTGGCTAATGCCCAAAGTTGTTTCCCGAATTGTGGTACCGCCTTTACATACGTCACATGTTCAGAACCTAATGACTATTGTATTCCGGAACCATCTATCACCAACCAAAGTGGAAACAGTCCCTGGTACGCTAATACCCAACACCTGAACACCTGTTTAGGTTCCACACCGCAATCAACATGGAAAATGCTGCAAATAGCGGCTCCTGGAGATTTGCTAATCTATATTCAGCAATTTTCACAATACAACAATACGACATGTAGTCCGGATCCCTCATCAACCAATCGAGATATAGACTTTGCATGTTGGGGACCTTTCCCTGATGTTTATGATGGAAATGACTTCTTGACAAAACTTCGAAACGGAACTTTTACCTTAACTAGCGGTAGTTCAGGAAGTCATCGTCCCAGCAACGGTGTCCACACACAAGATCCAGGCAGTAATCCTCCCACATACGGAGGTTATCCTATTACCAGTCCAAATAGCATACCTTTAGTGGACTGTAGTTATAATGCTGCTGCTACCGAATGGTGTTTTATACCCAATGCACAACAGGGCGACTGGTATCTCTTATTGATATGTAATTACAGTCAACAGCCTGGATTCTTTAGTTTCACCACTGTTACATCATCCAGTACAGGTTCCACTAACTGCGACCTGCTGAACTGTCTTGACTCAAACAACCCGACACCCTGTGAAGGTAATGAATTCACCCTCTACTGTACAATGGATCCATCAGAACTGCCTTCCAATCCACAATTCACGTGGAATGCCCCTGATGGCACAACCTTAGCCACCACTAATACACCTTCATATACTCTCGTAGCAGAAACATCTATGACTGGACAATTTGAGATCGTGGTGAACACAAATCCACCACGACATGGGTATATTGATATTGCTGTTCAACAAACCCCAGCAGTCATCACCGCCAGCGAAACAGTAATCTGTAAAGGAGACAGCATAATCTTAAGAACTCCATACAGGGACGTTTACACCAGTGATCATTTTGGATATACCCGTTGGTTTTATCAAAACCAAGATGGCAGCCCTATTGGCACCGACACATCCCTGGTCGTTTATCCCACCGAAGATTGTAACTATATCTTAAAAGTAAAAGATGGCTTATCAGAATGTAACAATGCTGACACTATCAGCATTACTGTGAATCCCATTCCAGAAATCACACTTGTTGCGGGAGACACCAACCTTTGTCCTGGTGAACAAACCCAGATTACGGCAAATTGCGAGCAAAATGTAAGCTACAGATGGTCAAACGGCGCCACAACAGCCACCATTACCGCCGAACCTTCGGAAACCCGCACCTATACAGTCAACGTGAAGTTAAGAGATGGCGCACAATGCGAGAAAGACAGCTCCATTGTCATCCATGTTGATGAAAACATACAACTTCGCTACGAAACAGAACCTTCTCATTGCGGACAGAGAACCGGCGAAATCACCATGCACGCCACAGGTGGTGACGGGACTTTTACCTTCACCAGTAGCCCTAACACAGCCACTTTCATTGACAGCATAGCCTCTAATCTCTTATCAGGCAGCTATACCGTTACCGCTACCGACGGCATGGCCTGTACCCAAAGCATTACTGTGGAAGTTCCCTCTATTCCCGGTCCCACACCATGCTTCCTGTTCACCAGCAACGACAATGTTAACATGATTATCACCAACTGCACCCAAGGTGCTAACAATAACTACTTCTGGGATTTTGGTGATGGAGCAAACTCTACCGAAACCCACCCCGTCCACGAATATATGGAACCAGGACTTTATAGCGTAAGTCTGACCGTCGCCGATGACTTCAACTGCGTGGATTCCTTACGACAGGATTACAAAATCAATGGACCTGTGTATATTCCTAACGCATTCAGTCCCAATGGAGATGGTGTCAACGACGAACTATTTGTCATCGGCAAAACCATCCAGAAAGAAGAATTCTTCTGGGCTGTTTACGACCGCCATGGAACTTTGGTATTCCTAAGCCTTGACCCCACTATCGGTTGGGATGGCACTATACATGCCGGTAAGAACAAATTAAAAGATGCTTCGCCAGGCGTATATGTCTATCGCTTGAAATACAAAGACGTAAATGGCAATTACTTCGAACGCGACGGAAGTATTACTCTGATTAGATAGTTGACAGTTGACAATTGATAGTTGACAGTTGACAATTGATAGTTGACAGTTGATAGTTGACAGTTGATAGTTGACAGTTGACAATTGATAGTTGACAGTTGACAGTTGACAATTGATAATTGACAGTTGCTAATTGACAATTGACAGTTATAGCTACAATTAACCGCAACCACAATTGTGCATTGTGAATTGTGCATTGTGAATTGTGCATTGTGAATTGTAAATTGTAAATTGTAAATTGTATTATCTCAGCAGGATCACGCTGCCACGGACAGAATGGGGCAAGCCATCCAAGTCTTCATACTTAATCTGATAGGTGTATGTTCCTTGAGGTGCCTGGTTTCTCCCGATATGTCCATCCCAGCCAAATTCAGGATTACGACTTACAAATACAAGTTCTCCCCAACGGTCAAATATCAGCATCTCATAATTATTCTCTGACATGGAATTCCCTATAGGCTTAAACACCCTGTTTTCCGCAATATCACTCTCAGGAATAAAAGCTGAGGGCAAATAGCAAGTTGGAACTTCACGAATAACGTACATCAACATGACAGAATCCACACATTGATTACCATCCTCCACCGTCAAAACCACAGGATAATTACCCGTCATATCGTAGGTGTGTGTAGGCTGCCATTCAGTGGAACTTTGCCCGTCACCAAAAGACCAATACCAAGAAACCACATTCTGAGTAGTGCAGTTGATGAAGGTCACACGCTTCTCGTTGGTGGTGTTGAATGCGAAACACGCATCAGGTCCAGGTATATCGTTCACTCTGAAATTCAAACTCAGACTACAACCATTACTATCGACCACCTGCACTGAATAATTACCCGCTCTAAGATGTTCAGCCGTATTGCTCGTGCTCACAGCAGGAGAAGACCAATTATAGGTAAACACACCAAAACCGCCTGAAGCAGCCACCTGAGCCGAACCGTCAGCCCGACCGCAATAAGCATCGGTCACATTTACCATATCGACTTGGTGAATAATGTTCTCAATGTTAAACTCCGCGTCAGCAAAACAACCTATTGAGTCTATCATCTGCAGATGATAATGGCCGGCGGACAGACCTTCGAAATAAGCCTCCCTACCATCAGGCAAATACACATATCTGTATGGCAAAGTACCTCCCGTGGCACCAACTTTTATCTCCCCGTTGCTCTGATTGCAAGTGGCATTTACTATCATATTCAAAGCCAACTCAGGCTCTGTCGTAATGGTCAAGTACAAAGTGTCAACGCAAGCACAACCATGCTGATCCTCATAATTATAGGTATGTATTCGTGTACCTATGTCATTATATGTGAAACCATGCCAAGTGTATGTATTCGGTGCACAAATAATGACCCGTTCCACGTTAGGCACGGCATGATGGACTGTCAAATGCAAGGTATCCACTTGTGTACATCCATTCAAGTCCGTGTGAGCATAAAGTTGAAGCCCACTTTGCGTGTATGTTGTGCCATGCCATACGAAAGAGTCACAAGCTGACGCCACTTCTGAGCCATGTACAGGTGGAGTAATGGTCAAGTGGAGGGTATCCACTTGCCAACAAGCATTAGCATCCGCATGTCCGTATGTATATACACCTGATTGATAGTATGTTGAACCATTCCACTGATAGGAGTCACAACTTTGTGCACTCATTGAGGCGGGGGAAGGATTATATATTGTCAACACCAGGGTATCAGTTCTGTCGCAACCATGCTCATCCACCACAGGATAAGGATAAACACCTGTGCTATTATAAGTTATGCCTTGCCATGAATAAAACGAGCACGTGTCTTTTTCAACTCTCACGGGTATCGCATGATAAACCGTCAGCCTCAAAGTATCCACCTGCATACAGCCTTGTACATCCGACAAAGTATCCATATAGACACCACTTTGTGTATAAACATGTCCTCGCCAAGCATAGAAAGAGCAAGTATCTTTCTCTGAGCTTCCGCCCTCCGCATGATAGACTGTCAAATGCAAGGTATCCACCTGCATACAGCTATTAATATCGGTTAAAGTGTCCTTATAGACTCCTGTTTGCATATAGGTTTTCCCCCTCCAGGTATAAGCCCCGCAAGAAGTTTCGTGTTCTACCACAAAAGGTTTGGGCAATACTATTAGAGTAAGCATCACGACACTGTCGCACGAAGATGAAGAGTTATAGGACCTTTCATAATGATGATCTCCTGTTGTCAAAGGACCATTGATTGTGAAATTCACGTCCTGATATGACTCGTTCCAACAGATAGTGTCACTATATCGCGTAGTATCGGAGAGGAACAAATCGACATGCTTAGTAGCAGAGGAAGAGCAGCCATAATTATTGGTCACTGAGACCACGTAATCAGTTGCTTGCGTTGGATGGACCCAGATCACGCGTGATGTCGCCCCTGTACTCCAACTATAGCTATTAGTAGAGCCATTAGGAGATGCCGTCAGCTGCACACTGTCTCCCTCACAAACCCGGTTTGCGCCAGAAATGCTCACATTCGGTACATTTCTGACTGTGACACTTCTGCTTGTGGAATTTGTACACCCATACTCATTGGTGGCGATTACACGATATGTCGTTGTGGATTGCGGAGAGACTATGATAGAGTCCTCCTCTGAAATTGTGGCCGTAGCGCTGCCTTGCCGCCATTGGTAACTTATACCACCAGAGGCATGTAAAACTGTCGAGTCGCCTTTGCACACAGCCACGCTGGCAGGTGTGATAGAAGCCGTCAATGTAGGAAGAACCACAATGGTACATGAAGCGGAAGCAGAACAGCCATTGGTTGTTCCCACAACCTCATACGGAACACAGATGACTCCCAATTCGGAAGTTGTGGTAGGTGTGTGTGTTCTGATACGGCCTGTTGTATTATCATTCAACCAACGATAATTGGATGCGGCGGCACCAGCCCCATTCGCGGTAAGCGTCACCGAGGTGCCACTGCATACCGTGTCATGATTGGCAGTAACAGTGATGTTGGGAAGAGCCGAAATGGTAACATCAATATGGGATTCGCTGGCACTGATGCCAGGTCCTGTGGGCAACAGGTTATATTGTCCGGAATTTGCCGCGGTCACATTAGGGATACTCACCGTTGGCACGGTGGTGGTGGCTGTCCAGCCATTAGGACCAGACCAGTTGTATGCAGTGGCTCCAATGACAGGATTCGTGCATGTGAGAATCAAGGTATCACCTTCACACAAGGGATTGTTGTATGTGAATGGAGCTAGAATACTACAGTTTGTTGTGGCGGAGGAATTGCTTGTGGTATTGAAATTGATAGTTGCCACAGCGTTGCTATAATTCGTAATGAGCATCAAATACCACTGCCCAGTTTGTGCAAAAGGAATAAAACAGTCTTCCTCATAATCACTACTATAACTACAATCCACAATAGAATTATCTGAAACATTCAAATTTCCACAACAAAGTTTTTCAAGAAAATCAGCTTGACTTGCCGCATAAAATGGACCCCAACAAGCAAAATCCACATCATGATGACCCGTTTGTTCGATATGAATAGTCATACTGCCAGGATCGGAAATTTGCATATAATACCATGCTGGATTAGGCGTTGTACTTAAACAATTCACCGAACTATTTCCCATAAACGACGAAACATCCGGGCTGTTGACACCTGAAGCATACGTAATTCCGTACGGATTTTCGTCAGTACAAAAAGGGTGAGCTGCAGTTTGCTGGGAACAAGGAGAGCCGTTGGCGGTGGATTGCTGCTGGCAATTGAGTTCCCCACAATTATCCTCACAACTGATAACAGCCGACCAGCCTGGCCTTGTAACAGAACCATCCGAATGAAAAACAAAGGTTAACGCACCCGTTGATGAAGTCACCGTGAAAGTATTCCTCAACCCTGAATATGTCCCCAAAAGTGCTCCCGAAAAATAAGATCCGTCATGTATATACAATTTATCATTATTTGACTCTGTATTAAAACTGGAGAATGTCACTTGCAGACACGTACCTGGTATGGCAGACACAAAGGTTTGTGTGACATCCAAGTTATTACTATAATTTGAGGAGCCTCCCGGATCATAAAAATTTCTGGTTTGCGGACAGTATATCGTATCAACCCCAAAATGCATATTTTCAGATGATGGAGGCGGGGCTACACAACTGATAGTAGCCGACCAACCTGACCTATTTAACGACCCATCGGATCGGAATATGAAACACATAATCCCACTATATGATGTGATTGTAAAAGAGTTCCTTGAACCCGAATATTCTCCGATCATTCCGAATACCCCATCATATACCAATAGTTCATCATAATTTGATTCCGTATTAAAACTGTTGAATGTTACCTGCAAACACATTCCCGGTGTAGCCGACACAAAGGTTACAGTATAATTCTGATTATTGCCATAATTACCATTTTGTCCTCCCGAATCATAGAAAGTACCCGAACAAGTGGTAATGGTTTGGCCGTTCAGTGCAGCGTTCAATATATAGGTCTGTCCACATAAGGAACCCCATAGCAGCGTCAGCAGTACACCTAAAAAGACAAACCTTCTAATCATTGCACAATAAGTATAAGTTTGCAAAAATACATAATTTTATTGAACCTTATACAGATGTATATATTTTTTTTGTATTTTTGCCTCAGAATCAGTCTTAACCTAAAATCGAAAATTATGAAAAAAATCGCATTGTTTGTTTCAACCATTGTTTTAGCCGTTATTTTCTGTGCCTGCGGCAGCTCCTCAAGTCCCAAAGCGGTAGTCAACGATTACTACAAAGCCCTGAAAAACGGTGATTTTGAGAAGGCCTTGACCTACACCACCGCAAAAGACGAGGAAATTCAGCAACAAGTCAAAAAACTCCAGGATTTCAACTTCAAAGTTTCCGATTATGAAATCCTTTCGGAGAACATCGCCGAAGACGGTGAAAACGCCACCGTTGAGGTAAAGTACACTGCCTCCAACGCTTTCAAAGAGACACCCGAGGAGCAAACTGAAACCGTCAAACTGATTAAAGTTGATGGAAAATGGAAAATCAATGAATAAATTCCATTCCCTTATCACAAAAGGTAGAAATAAAGGCATCCTTATTTCTGCCTTTTTTGTTTTCATACTGACAGTATCAGGTTCCTGCGGACACAAAAACGAAGGCATTTTGTTCCAATTGCCCGAAGAGTGGGCCTTGCAAAGCGGAGACCTGGTTTTCCGTAAAGGGGGAAGTTTGATCAGTCATACCGTCACCTTTGCCGATACCGGCAGCGTATATTCCCATGTGGGCATGGTATTGTGGACCGCTGACGGTTGGAAAGTCCTGCATGCCGTCCCCAACGAGCGGGCCAGCAAACAGGAAAAAGACAGTGTGAAATTAGAGGACATCGGCGTTTTCTTCCGTTCCGACAGGGCTTCACACGGGGCGGTTTACCGCTTGGAGCCGCCACCATCATCAGACGACAGCCTCAAACTGCTGCAAAAAGGACTTGAAATATACCAGCGTCATCCGCTTTTTGACGGTGACTTCAACGACTTGGACAGCAATGCTTTCTATTGCACGGAGTTAGTCTGGTTTATTTACCGGAAGGAACTTGGCATCGACCTGTCACAGGGCCAACGCCACAAAAAAGCGCTCTTTCCGCCCATGATATTCTGCTCCGACATCCTCACCCACCCCGAACTAAAAGAAACATACAAATTCTGACAACAGACCTTAAACTTCCCTCGTGCGAAGCGAGACTCCCCTTGAGGGCGCAGCCCGAAACTCCCCTCAAATGCGCAGCATGAGACTCACCTCGAGCGAAGCGAGACACCTCCTACCAACTTTCCAAATCTTTTTTTATCACAATATCCGTTTGTATTAAAAAAATTATTATTTTTGCAGTTTGAAATGTATTGGATGTAAAAGTAAAAAAAATAGATTATGAAAAAATTCAAATGTTTATTATCTTTAGTGTTAGCTGCAGCATTTGTCTTCTGCACATCTAACAGCTTTGCACAAAGCAACAACTGCAGAGATGAAAACGGAAACGTCAAAAAAGGCGGCATCGCTTTAACCCGCGATGATGATAACGGCAACCACAACACGCCAACTGCAGCCTTGTCTTATCCCAAATTCAAGGGCGGCTCACAGGCTTTGTACCGTTACATCTACAAGAACCAGCAGTATCCTCAGAATTTGAAGAGCCGTGGTATCAGCGGCCAGAGCCAGGTGCAGTTCATGGTGAACACCGACAGCACCATCACCGACGTGGAACTGTTCAAATCATCCGGTTACAAAGAATTTGACGACGAGGCTGTCCGTATTGTCAAATCATTCCCGAAATGGGTTCCCGCCAAGCAAGACTGCCAGGCTATTCCTTTGAAGACCGTGGTAACGATTCCGTTTGACGCCAGCAGAAAATAGGGAGAGACAGTTGACAATTGACAATTAATAATTAATAGTTAATAGTTAAGAGTTGATAGTTAAGGATTTAGAGTTAAAGGCCGTATAGTCTTTAACTCTTTTTTTTATTCCAAAAAATCACAACCCTGTTAATTCACTTGCTAATTAACCAATTTGCTAATTTGCCAATTAATAACTTTCAGTTTTCCGTTTTCAACTTTCAGTTTAATTGGCACATTAAGTTAATCAGTCCAAACAAAACAAAAAAAAAAGACGACCGGAGAATGGTCGTCTTTTATTTTGTTTGTTGCGAAAGTGGAGCGGAAGACGGGTCTCGAACCCGCTACCTACAGCTTGGAAGGCTGTCGCTCTGCCAAATGAGCTACTTCCGCAAGGGGATGTGGGAGGGGGAGGATTCGAACCTCCGAAGGCTTCGCCAACAGATTTACAGTCTGCCCCATTTGACCGCTCTGGTACCCTCCCAATTGAGCCGATAGACGGACTCGAACCGCCGACCGGCTGATTACAAATCAGCTGCTCTACCAACTGAGCTACATCGGCTTGAGAATTTTACCCTTTCAAATAACATTCACCGTTTCGAAAAATCGGTTTGCAAAAATAGACTTTTTTTCAATACAAATCACATATTCAGACTATTTTTTATAAAAATTATTGTATCTCACACATTATCAATGAGATAATTTTACACAAAACTCATTTTAAACCTTTCACACAAACAAATATCTTTACTATTTCGGCATCCAGAAAGGATAATTTCGGACATTTCAAGGCAAAAAGGGAAAAAACATTCTCAAAAAAGGAAGGATAAACACATTAGGATTTTTTATGAATTTTTCACCATAAAATTTATCAACACATGAAGATGATATACATAATTTTTGTATTTTTGCAGACTTAAAATAAAATCGAAAAATAGAAACATCAAAAAACAACTTTTATTATTAACCAAATTTATTTATTATGAAAAAACTCTTTACAACAATGGTGCTTTTGCTGGCATTAATTATTGTCGGCAAGGCACAGACTCCGCTGTTGAGCGAGCGAGAATTTCAACGCGGGTCTCCCAGACACATGGACAACTATTGATGCCGATGGGGATGGACATGACTGGCACAACATGAATATGGTTGGCCATTCCGGAAATGAAGGCGACGTTGCTATCACCTCACAATCATACCTTTCTGGCCAAGGAGGAGGACCTTTGTACCCCGACAACTGGCTCATCACCCCGTCCATAACCATTCCCTCCACTGGTGTTTACGATTTAACATTCTGGGTATGTGCACAAGATGCGAGCTATCCTGCAGAACATTACGGTGTGTATATCACCACCAGTACCACTGGCATTGACAACCCGTCAAACTACACATTGTTGTTTGAGGAAACCATTGACGCCAACGGTGGAACAAGAGAGCAAGGTGCATGGAAAATGAAAACACAGTCGCTTCAAAACTACGCTGGACAGACTATTCACATTGCATTTAGACATTTTAACGTGTCTGACCAATTCTATATTAACTTGGATGATGTTTGCATTGATATCGCCTCAACTGAACCCAATGTAACTGTTAATGCCAATAGCATTCAGTTCCCCACTGGCACTGTTGGCAGCAACTTTGGAAGAAAGAATTTTGCCGTTTCCGGCATCAACCTGAATCAAAACATTGTTCTCTCTCTCCCCAATGGCACTCCCTTTGGCATTTCAACTGATACAGTTAACTTCAGCAACACTGCAACCTTAACACCTGGTGCCAACGGCACAGTCAGTGGTATTATCTATGTAAACTTCACTCCTTCTACTGTCGGCTATTTTAATGCCAACATAAATATCACCAGTCAGGTTGGAACCCAAATAGTTAATTTGGAAGGTATGACTGTTGATTGTAGTCAATATCAGACTATTCCTTGGTTTGAATCTTTCACCACCACAGATTTCCCATCCAACTGCTGGACAATGACTTCCACTGATACCGCCGACTATGTTGGTGAAGATGAGGATGGTAACCCCGTAGTATATCCTGGTGTAAAACGTTATACTTGGTACAATTCCACCGCCAGCCAATATGCAGCCGTTGTGGGTGACCAAGAAGCTGTACAGGATGAACATCTTTACACTCCTACCTTTGACTTGAGCAATGCCTCTGGCGCTGCTGATTTCCAATTTGATTTCAGAACCAACCCCAATATCCAAGCTTTGATTGACGGCAATGTAAGATTCACCGTGAGAATGAGTACTGATGGCGGC
>CACXXY010000016.1 GCA_902771655.1 uncultured Bacteroidota bacterium
AATCAGTCCTTCTTCGGTCTGAATGTTCAGCATATAAACACCTTCTGACAGGTCGCTCACGTTGATTGTATTGTCAACAGTGGTAATGGTTTTCACCAGTTTACCATTCACATCATACACATCGATCTGGCTGATTGCCTTGTCATAGTTGATCGTCAGCACATCCTTCACTGGGTTCGGGAAGATAGCCATACCATTCTCGTCAACCGAACTCACTGCCAAAGGAGCATCACTAATATTAATATTATCAAGCCATACATTATTACCATAACCGGAAGTCAGAACAAACTTAACCACAACATGCTCATTTCCTGCATATTCGGAGAGGTCCACCGTCTCGGTACGGAACATGCTTGCACTATTGGCTATAAATTCTGTATTTCCCGTAAAGCCAGACACGGTAGCAAGATCTTCGCCTTCTTTGAGATAGACATCCGTCCATGTTGTGCCACAGTCACCTGAAACTTTCACAGCCAAACTTTCGCTGCGTGAGCTATTGTAACGTTTATGGGCCACATCGAAAGTCAGACTTGGAGTATTATTGTTGGTGAAATTCATCAGAGGTGAAATGAATTCAGCTGTACCACCTACAGGGATATTAAAGGCGCGGAAGCGGAGTTTACCGCTGGAACGTCCGCAATTACCGCCAGTATAATCAGCCACAGTCCATGGGCTCAAGTTTGACTGGGTAAAATTCTGAGATGCCGTAGCTATATCCGAGCTTAATTGCACATTAAAAGTTTCGTCATGAGAATTATACTTACTACCCTGATCAGCCACACCATTAACATTAACGATTTCCACAGTAACACTTTGTAAACCATTTTGGGTAACATTCAAAGCTGGCATTTCAACGACTTGACTTTCAAACTGTGCTATATTACCAGTCCAATCATAAGTTGTAACATCACCACCACAAGTAATGCGGAATGAAGCTGAAGTCAACGGAGATGTTCCCAAATTCTGCACTGACACTCTCGGAGCCACATTCATTCCACAGAAATATACGGGATCCATCAGATTCACGAGTTCCAACATAGCATCGTTGGCATTTGTCCAGGAAGGACACTTGTTTGCAATTTGATTGTGAAAACTAGTCGCCACATTGGACGAGCTATTATTCAGATTGAAAATCATTCTGTTCGGGCAAACCATGTAAATAGTAGGGAAGTATGAAATAGCATAATCACTATGGAAAGAACTATAATTACCAGGATAATTGGGAGAGAGACGCAAGGGAATTACCGGATAAGGCACCAAATCTCCCCCACTGGTATGAGTACAATCCCAATAGCTGCTACCTGCACTTCCATTTATAGCAGCCCAGCTATTACCAGTTGAGGCACCTTCAACAAAGAGGACACGTGAGTCATTCACACTGCTGTTTGGGCCATAATTATTCCAAATTGTTTCCAGAGTTCCACCATTGTGAAAATTCAGGCAAGGTCCACAAGTAGTAGCAGACACGTCAATGTAAACCACCTTGTAATCATTCAGCATAGAATACAGATTAATAGTCTGGTCTGTAATCATCTGCCCAGTAGTTTTGTCTATTTCATAAAGATTAAAATCTGGAGCAGTGGATTCATCTTCCAACTGTGCATAAGAAAACGCAACCAATGTCATGGCCACAAAAAAAGTAAAGATTTTCTTCATAATCGTATATTTTGATGAACAAATTATTTTCAAACTGCAAATATACATTTTTTTAAAATAAAAAAAAAAAAAAAATATTATTTTTGCAAAAAAAATTTCTGCCTCATGTTTGTCTTAATGATCGTCATTTTTCTAGTTGGCTATACACTGATAGCCTTGGAACATCCTATTAAAATCAACAAAACCGCCACTGCCCTGATGTTGGGTGTTATACTATGGGTATGCGCCATAATTGGCGGAGAAGGCATGTTGGTGGACACCACTCCTATGATGGATTACATCGAAGACCACCCAGGAGCTGGCTTCATCGACTGGATTACGCATTTTGAGTTGATACATGTGTTAGGAGAAGTATCGGAAATCCTGTTTTTCCTGTTAGGAGCCATGACGATTGTGGAAATCATCGACACCAATGGCGGATTTTCGCTAATCACCGATCATATACAAAGTAAAAAGAAAGTACGACTGTTATGGATTCTTTCCATTCTCACCTTCTTCATGTCAGCTGTTTTGGACAATCTTACCACCTCTATTGTCATGGTGGCCTTGTTGCGAAAACTCATCGACGACCGTCACGACCGCTGGTTTTATGGGGGCATGGTGATTGTGGCTGCCAATGCAGGTGGCGCTTGGTCACCTATTGGTGACGTTACCACCATTATGCTATGGATTGGCGGCAAAGTCTCCACTCTCAACATCATCACAGCCACATTGTTACCGAGTGCCATCTCATTGCTGGTGCCACTCATCATCCTGTCGTTCATCATGAAAGGCGAGATTCAGAATCCCCAAAGCACAATGGAAGAGGAAAGTGAAAAACCCAAAGAATGGCAACGCAGGCTGTTCCTCATACTGGGTGTGTCCTGTTTGGTAGGAGTTCCTATTTTCAAGACTCTTACCCACCTGCCTCCCTATATTGGCATGATGGGCGGATTGAGTATTTTGTGGATGACTTCCGAAATTGTTCATCGAAGCACCCGCGAGAGCTTCAACGAGAAATACGCCATTACCAACGTCATCACCCGTGTGGACGTGCCCAGCATCTTGTTCTTTTTAGGTATTCTACTGGCTGTTAACGCATTGGGAACCGTAGGCCATCTCAGCTTGTTCGCCAACGGTCTCGACAGCATTTCGTTGGGAGAGCCCCATAAATACTACTCCATCGGCACCATTATCGGTATCATGTCCTCCATTGTGGATAACGTTCCTTTGGTGGCCGCCACGATGGGCATGTATGATTTCCCGCTTGACCACTATTTTTGGAGCTTTATCGCATACTGCGCAGGCACGGGTGGCAGCTTGCTCATCATCGGTTCCGCTGCTGGCGTAGCTGTTATGGGCATGGAAAAAATAGACTTTATCTGGTATCTGAAACACATCAGCTGGATTGCCGTAGTGGGTTATCTGGCAGGTGTGCTGACCTTTATCGTGCAGCACGCGATAATGGGGTTAAATTTATAATTAGCAAATTAGTTAATTAGTTAATTAGCAAATGAATTTAATGTGTAAATCAGTTAATGTGCTAATGTGCTAATGAAGGTTGGTGACTCCGTGTTAACGAGCTTCGCTGTTAGTAACTTCGTGTTAATAACTTCGTGTTAGCAACTTCGTGTTGATGAACAACCATCAACTATCAACTATTAATTATTAATTATTAATTGTTAATTATTAATTCTAACTCCTGTAACCTGTAACCTATTAACAGTCAGTTTTCAACTTTCAGCTTTCAGTTTTAGAAGCGGTCCACGACTTTGGCGACGAGTTGGTTCATCAAGTCGTGGTAATCGTCGAGAAATTCACCAGTGACACGGTTGGCGATTAAAACACAACATGTAAGGGCATTGTGACCCAGCACACGGCTCAAACCATAGAGGGATGCACATTCCATTTCCATATTGGTACAGCGAAGTCCATTATATTCAAAGGATTCAATTTTCTTATTCATATCCGGGAATTTCAGCGGACCGCGCACTGCCCTACCCTGCGGTGCAAAGAAACCCGGAGCGGTCAAGGTCATGCCTTTCACCATGTCAACGGCAATACGCTGCATCAGGTCATCAGAGCATTTAACACAATAGGGATAAGGCAGTTTCTCGCCCCAACCTGTATGTTCAATAAAAGCATTGACGACGTCTTCCTCATCCACTCCTTCGTGATCATAAAATTGCAACAATCCATCCAAGCCAAAGCCATACTCGGAAGCCACAATTGTTCCCGGAGCATAACGGCCATCAAGAGAGCCGGAAGTACCGACACGCACAAGATTCAGTGAATGGTGTTCCGGTTTCACTTCCATTTTCTCCAAATCGATATTGACCAAGGCATCCAGTTCATTCATCACAATTTCCACATTATCAGGGCCCATACCCGTAGAAATTGCGGAAATACGTTTACCGTTCTTGGTTCCCGTATGGGTATATAATTCCCGGTTGCTCTTTTTTATATCAATCGTATCAAAGTGTTGGGAAATCATGGACACACGTCCAGGGTCGCCCACAAGGATGATATTGTCGGCGATGTCTTCCGGGAAAAGGTTCAGATGATAGATGGCACCGGAGGATTGTTTGGGGAGTTCTGATGCTGGAATTTTCATAATTAATAGGGGTTAGGGGTTAGGGGTCAGTGGTCAGTGGTCAGGAATCAGAAAATTAAGAATAATTAGTACATTAAAAACATTTGCTAAATTGCACATTAACTAATTAACTAATTCCATTAGCACATTAGCACATTGATAATTAGCACATTTAATTAACTTTCAGTTTTTCAGTTTTTTTGAGTGCGGAGGGCGACAAAAGTGAGATAGAGGAGGCAGGCGAGGGTAACGAAGAAGGCGTAGCGGGGGTTGAAGTTGGCGGCGAAGCCCGTGAGCAACGGCACAATAGCAGCACCTACGATAGCAGTGGTCATCAGACCTGAGATCTCATTGGTCTTTTCAGGAATTTTATCTACACAAATAGAGAAAATCAAGGGGAATATATTGGCAAAACCGATACCTATCAATATAAAACTCAGCCAAGTAGTTACGGCGTTATACGGCAGGAAAAGCAAGATATTGCCAATAATGGAGACCAACACTGTCAAAATCAGGAATACATTCGGTTTGATATAGCGCAGGCAGACACCACCCATAAAACGTCCCACGAACAATGCCACAATCAACACAATATTACCCAATGCCGGAGAAATGGCAGGATTGTTTTCTATCAAAATTGAAGGAATTCTGTTGAACATGGAAGCTTCGGCACCACAATAGAAGAAAATTCCCAAGAACATCATCAAGATGAACGGATTTCCCAAAGCGGCGAAGCATTTACCCAAAGTGGTTGGGGTTGTTGTATCCTTTTCTGTCTGGTTTGGCACAAAAAACATCACCATGAGCAAGGTTATCAGCAGCACTACGGCAAAAATCGGAAACAGGATGCGGAAGCCCATATTCACAGGCTCAGCAGCGCCTTCCGGGGTAAAAGAGAACCAGCCGTATTTCATCAACGAAGTACCCACCAATACCAAAATCAAAGAAGTTGATAAAGTGCCGATAGCCTTCAACGACTGGGCAAAGGAGAGCATACTTGAGTATTTTCCTTCTGGGGACACATCTCTAATCAGCGGATTGCCAGAGACTTGCAGAATTGTAGCACCCGCACCCATCAGCAACACCGCCAACAAAATGATGGGGAAATTAAAGGCCATAATCGGCAAGATTGCGCCTAATAAAAAGAGTATCAAGCCGATAGACAGCATTTTTTTCTTCCCAATTCTGGATTGCGTAACCCCCATGGGTACCGACAGCACTCCGAACATAATCATGCCTGAGAACGACACCAAAGAGGCGGCTAAAGGAGTGATGTTAAAGGCTTTTTCCACAATGGAAACCAATTGTCCCGCCGCATCGCCAAAGCCCATAGCGAGAAACACCAAAAAGACAGAGACAAGAGATAATTGTTTTTTCATAATATTATTTTTATGTTGCAAAGATACAATTTTTTCAATTAGCAAATTAGTTAATTAGTAAATTAGCAAATGATTTTAGTGTGCTAATGAGACAATTTTAATTAGCAAATTGGTAAATGTGATAATTCGTAAATTAGTTAATGTGCTAATGTGCCAATGAATTAATCCCGTAATTCTGTAATCCATAACCTTAAATCTTACCCCCTATAATTATTAACTATTAATTATTAATTGTCAACTATCAACTGTCAATTAACAACTACCATGTCCAAAACAGCAAGCCTCCGCATATAATCAGTCCCGACACCACCAAATCGATGATACAAAAGCCCATAATGTCCTTGGCATTGAGTTTGGCGATAGCCAAAGCGGGTATTGCCCAGAAGGGCTGGATCAGGTTAGTCCATGCATCACCCCAGGCGATGGCAATACCTGTCAGTCCAGGGTCAACACCAAGGTCAGCACCCGCGGCGAACATAATGGGAGCTTGGATAGCCCAGTGGCCACCTCCTGAGGGCACAAACATGTTGAGCACCGCCGCACAGAGGAAGGTCAGCAAAGGATAGGTATGTGGGGTAGAAATAGAAATGCAGGCATCACTGATGACCGTTCCGAAACAGATGCCAGACGCACCTATTCCTGTGATAATGCCCATAATACCCGCATAGAAAGGGAATTGCAGAATAATGCCTGCCGCACCCGTGGCCGCTTTGGTGAAAGCACGCACGTATGCCAAGGGGGTACCATGCAAAATCACGCCTGTAAACAAAAACAGCATAATCACGGAATTCAGGTCCAAGGATCCTCCTTTGAAACCCAGATGTATCACAAGATAAGAGAAGCCCAACAAAGCCACTATCCAACTCAGCAAGCGGCTGTTCTCCATTTTTTCGGCAGGTGTTTCAGACAAGGGTTTCATCTGTGTTTCCTCTTCTTCCAACAAGGCCGGATCAACGGTTACCGTATGTTCCTTTTTAGGATGCATCAGGGCATTGACTGCCACCAAAGCGATAATCACAAGAATCACCATGACAATATTATGCGGATCCAGAATCGTGCGAGTAATATGCACAGGCTCTGTCAGAATGCCGTTAGTAGCCTTGGTCAGCGCATCACCGGGAGTAGCCATCGTCAGCGGAATAGAACCGGAAAGGCCTGCATGCCACACCACAAAACCACTATAGGCCGAGGCTATCAGCAGACGGTAATCGACTCCTTGCAACTTGCGGGCAATCTCCTTGGCAAAAATCACCCCTACAATCAGTCCGAAGCCCCAGTTAATCCAGCATGCCACGGCGGAAACGCCTGTCACCAAAGCGATAGCGGCAGCGGGAGTTTTAGGGATAGCCGCCAAGCGTCCGATTCCTTTTTTCACCACTGGAGCTGCTGCCAAGGTGGAGCCGCAGACCAGCACCAGAGCCATCTGCATAGCGAAAGCCAGCAGTCCCCACACGCCATTACCCCAGTGTTCAATTACCTCAATGGGTGTCTGGCGACAAATCGGCATTGCTAACAAGGCTGCCACAAGAGTCAATATAATAGCGAAAATAAAAGGTTCCGGCAGGTATCGCTGCACCACTTTCACACAAGCACGAATAATCTTCTGAAACATATTATAGTAAATTCAAAATTCAAAATTCAAATTCCCATTCTTTTATAAAGGGTGGCCGAAGGCCGGGTTGTTTAGCTCTTAATTTAATTGGCACATTAGCACATTGTTAATTAGCACATTTACTAATTTGCTAATTAACTAATTAATTATCTATTACTCCATTGGGATGCTGTTCCCAGAAATCGGCATTTTTTATATCCAGTTCCTTTGGGTCGAAAACAGGAGTTTTCCCTTCTTTCTGCTGTTTCTCATAGCTTTTAAACGCCTTGATAGCCGTCTTGGAGAGCAACAATATAGAAACCACATTGATCCATGCCATGGTACCCACGCCGATGTCGCCCAAATCCCAAGCAGCCTTAGCGGATTTCATAGAGCCATAAAACACCGACAACACTATGACGAAACGCAGTATCCAAACAGCCACATGTTCACGTCTGCCTTTGCCAAACAAATAAACGATGCTGGTTTCCGCATAATAGTAATAGGCCATGATGGTGGTAAAAGCGAAGAATGCCAGAGCCACCGCCACGGAGACATTGCCTACCATCTGCCCAAAGACCGTTCCGATTGCCGTGGATGTATAGGACACATCCGGGGCTCCCAAGGCGTAGGAAGAAGTGACAAGATATTCGCCCGTCGTGGCATTCACCACGTTATAGGTTTTGGCGGCCAAAATCATTACGGCAGTAGCCGAACAGACCAACAAAGTATCGATATACACGGAGAATCCCTGCACCAAGCCTTGTTTCACGGGGTGTGACACTTTGGCAGCGCCGGCCACGATGGGACCTGTGCCCTGGCCCGCCTCATTGGAATAGATGCCACGTTTCACTCCCCAGGCGATAGTGCTACCCAAGATGCCTCCTGTAATTTCATGCAGACCTACCGCACCCGACAACATATCTTTCAACACGGAAGGGATGGCTGGCCAATGGTAGCAAAGCACCACCACCGCCATGACCACGTAAATGACGGCCATGAACGGGGCCACAATCTGCGCCACGTAAGCGATACGCTTGACACCGCCTATCACCACCAAACCGAGCAAAAAAGCCACTATCAATCCAATAAACATGGGATTAACCTGGAACGAATTGGCAAAGGCGATAGCGATGCCATTGCTCTGCACGGGGGGCAGGAACAAACCGCAGGCCACCACCGAGCACACGGCAAACATAACTGCCAACCACTTGCTATGCAAACCTTTTTCAATATAATACGATGGGCCACCGCGAAATTGGCCGTTATGGTTCTCCTTGTAAATCTGCGCCAAGGTAGCTTCCACGAAAGCCGAGCCAGCACCAAAAAACGCAATAATCCACATCCATACGATGGCACCTGGCCCACCATAGCCGATCGCAGTGGCGACTCCTACAATATTACCAGTGCCCACCCTGCCCGACAAGGCAATAGCAAAAGCTTGGAAAGAGGAAATGCCCGTTTTCTGTTTTTTATCGTTAGCGAACAGCAATCGTACCATCTCGCCGAAATAGCGGACCTGCATAAAGCGCGTGCGGAAAGAGAAGTATAATCCAGCCAGCAGGCACAATGCCACCAATGGCGGGCTCCATATCCAAGACGACAGATTGGCCACTCCTTGTTCAATTAAATTCTGAAGTTCTGCAAAGCTCATTTTCGCACATAATAAATTGCAAAATTACGAAATTTTTCAATTAGCAAATGAATTAATGTGCCAATTTACAATGTGCCAATGTGCTGATGTGACATTTTTAATTAGCAAATTAGTAAATCAGTAAATTAGTAAATGAATTTAGTGTGCTAAAGTAATTACATTTGTTCTGTTTTTACACTTTTTCTGACAAAGCAATGCGAAAAAAGTGCTTCCTTATCTTCAACAATATCAATTCTTAAAACAGGACAGATTTATTACAGATTAAATATCAACAACTTACATAATATAAAAAATTTTCATCAACCCATTGTCAGATAAAAAAAAAGTTGTATTTTTGCAACGCAATTTTGCAAGGGAGCTTAGCTCAGTTGGTTTAGAGCATCTGCCTTACAAGCAGAGGGTCACTAGTTCGAATCTAGTAGTTCCCACAAAAAAAACACTCACGAATTGTGAGTGTTTTTTTTTTTGTATTGCATAAAGCCTGGGATTACACAGCCTATTCATCCGCACCACAACCACACATAAGCTCCGCAATTTGCCGAACAAATTTTTCCAATTTATCTGCCTTATCTACCAACACATACGGCAATCTAAAATATCACTTTTCAAAACAAGCCAAAATAGACATGTACAAACTATTGATTTATAATGTTTTACTACAAAATCGGCAGCTAATTCATTGACAGAAAAAATTTTAATCGACTAATATATTATATTAGAAAAAAATTGTATTTTTGCAGTCCCAATTTTGGGAAGAATTATAAACAAAAATTAAGGTTAAATTTAATTGTATGCCGACAATTCAGCAATTAGTAAGAAAAGGAAGAAAAAAATTGACTTCGCAAAGCAAGTCAAGAGCGTTAGACGCTTGTCCGCAGAGACGCGGTGTATGTTTGAGAGTTTACACAACAACTCCTAAGAAACCTAACTCAGCTATGCGTAAGGTAGCGAGAGTACGTATGACCAACGGAAAAGAAGTGAATGCTTACATTCCGGGTGAAGGCCACAACTTGCAGGAACACTCTATCGTATTGGTTAGAGGCGGTCGTGTAAAAGACCTTCCAGGTGTAAGATACCACATCGTCCGTGGCGCATTGGACTCCGCAGGAGTAGAAGGCCGTTTGCAGGGTAGATCAAAATACGGTGCAAAACGTCCGAAAAAGAAAGCGTAAACCGACAAACATAGTAGTAAATTGAGCACTAAAATGGGTGTCTCGAGAGTAAATAACAAAATTATTGAAGTTACAAAATGAGAAAAGCGAAACCAAAAAAACGGATCATCCTTCCCGATCCAAAGTACAATGATGTAGCAGTCACCAAATTCGTGAACAACATCATGTTGAAGGGAAAGAAATCAATAGCTTTCGAAATCTTCTACGATGCTATTGACATTATTGCAGAAAAAACAAACGAAAACGGCATTGAAGTTTGGAAACAAGCTCTCGCCAACGTTACTCCTTCTTTGGAAGTCAAGAGCAGACGTATCGGTGGTGCTACTTTCCAGATCCCTACCGAACTGCGTCCTGAGAGAAAGCAGTCTGTAGGTATGAAAAATTTAATCTTATTTGCCCGCAAGCGTCATGAGAAAACCATGGCCATGAAGCTGGCTTCAGAAATCATGCAAGCCTACAAGGAAGAAGGTGCTGCCTTCAAACGTAAAGAGGATATCCACAGAATGGCTGAAGCTAACAAGGCATTCTCTCACTTCAGATTCTAATAGTATATATACTATAAATAATTTCACCGGAAAGAACACGTATATGTCGGAAGATTTATCGAAAATCAGAAACATCGGGATTATGGCGCATATTGACGCCGGTAAGACCACCACGACAGAACGTATTCTTTATTACACCGGTAAAAGCTACAAGATAGGTGAAGTAGATGAGGGCACAGCCACCATGGACTGGATGGTGCAGGAGCAGGAACGTGGTATTACCATCACCAGCGCCGCCACCACCGTCAACTGGGACTACGAGAACCAAAACTACAAGATCAACATCATCGACACACCGGGACATGTTGATTTCACCGTCGAAGTAGAACGTTCTTTGAGAATATTGGATGGAGCCGTCGCCATTTTTTGCGCGGTAGGCGGTGTGGAACCCCAGTCCGAGACAGTGTGGAAACAGGCCAACAAGTACAATGTGGCCCGTATCTGCTACGTCAACAAAATGGACCGTATGGGTGCCGACTTCTACGCGGTGGTTGACCAAATCAAAGAGAAATTAGGTGCCAAGACCTTGGTGCTGCAACTGCCTATCGGCAGCGAAGAGAATTTCGTGGGTTTGGTCGATCTCATCGAGAAGAAAGCCTACACCTGGAACGAGGAAGACCAAGGCGCGACCTACACAGAATGCGAGATCCCCGCAGACATGCAAGAGGATGTGGAGAACTACCGCAATCTGCTGTTGGAGACCGTGGCCGAACTCGATGACAAACTGATGGAGAAGTTTTTCGATGACCCCGACAGCCTGACCTCCGAAGAAATCAAGAGCTGCATCAGAACAGCCACAATCAGCAACCAGCTGACCCCTGTGCTCTGCGGTTCTTCTTTCAAAAACAAAGGAGTACAGCGACTGATTGACGCCATCGTGAGCTACCTTCCCTCCCCCGCCGACATGCCCGACGTGAAAGGTATCAATCCCAAAACCGAGGCAGAAGAAACGCGCAAAATTGATGAAAAGGAAAATTTGGCGGCTTTGGCTTTCAAAATTGCCATCGACCCCTACGTCGGTAAACTGACCTTCATCAAGGTCTATGCCGGCACGCTGAAAACCGGTGACATGATTTACAATGTCTCCACCAGCAAACGCGAAAGAGTGTCGAAGATCATGCTGATGCACTCCAACAAGCAAATCCAGCTGGACAGCATCGGAGCTGGCAATATCGTGGCTCTTGTGGGCATGAAGGAAATCAGGACTGGCGACAGCCTGACTGACGAAAAACACCCGATACTGTTGGAAAACATTGAATTTCCGGATCCGGTAATCCAGATTGCCATCGAGCCGAAAACCAAAGACGACGAAGACAAGCTGATGCAGGCCCTTAACCGCCTGGCAGAAGAAGACCCGACTTTCCAAGTGAAAGTGTCGGAAGAATCTGGTCAGACCTTGATCAGCGGTATGGGAGAACTTCATTTGGACATCCTTTTGGACCGTCTGAAACGCGAGTTCAACGTTGCATGCAACCACGGCAAACCACGTGTCACCTACAAAGAGGCTATCAACGACTTTGTGAAACATCACGAAGTCTATAAACGCCAGACAGGTGGCAAGGGATCCTTCGCCGAACTGGAATTCCAGATTAGTCCGACTCCTGCTGACAAGAAAGGCTTGTTCTTCGAAAGTCAGGTCAAAGCAAATGTAATTCCGAAGGAATACATCGCTGGCGCTGAGAAAGGTTTCAGTATTGCGATGACCAACGGCAAATACGGATTCCCGCTGGAAGCACTGACTGTCACCATTTTGGACGGCAGCACTCACAGTGTCGATTCCGATGCCATGGCCTTCGAAGTGTGTGCCAAGATGGGCTTCAGAGAGGCTGTCCGCAGTGTTGAGACTTCCATACTCGAACCCATCATGAAGGTTGAGATTACCACACCTGATGAGTACATCGGCAACGTGACCAGTGACCTCAACCGCAGACGCTCGGTACTGGAACAAATCGAGGCCAAAATCGGCTACCAGATCATCAAGGCACAGGTGCCGTTGGCTGAAATGTTCGGCTATGTCACCACCTTACGCTCCATCAGCTCAGGACGAGCCAACTACAGCATGGAATTTCTGCGCTATGCAGAAGTTCCCGCTGAAGTAAAGGATTATATCCTGAATGTCGGCAGATATGCCCTGCTGTAATATTCTGGAAGAACTTAAACAGCAACAATAAACAAATTTCAAAAGTAAACCAATAAAAACAAAACAACGTGAGTCACAGAATCAGAATCAAATTAAAGTCATTCGACCATACTTTGGTAGATAAATCTGCTGAGAAGATTGTGAAGACAATCAACGCAGTGAAGGATGACAAAGTTGTCGTTGTGGGACCTATTCCACTTCCGACACACAAAAAGATTTTCACTGTAAACCGTTCAACTTTTGTCAACAAGAAATCAAGAGAGCAGTTTGAACTCTCCACTTACAAGAGACTGTTGGACATTTACGGTACAACCTCCAAAACCATCGACGCATTGATGAAGCTGGAATTGCCCAGTGGCGTTGATGTTGAAATCAAAGTGTGATGACGTTTCTCTGATGCTCCGGCATCAAAGCAGACATTCACATTACAAAACAACCTCGTTCCCAAAAGGAACGAGGTTTTCTTTTTATATATAGTTCTATAAAAACTGTAAAACAGCTGCCTATTCCACCAACTTGCTGATTTTAGCCGCTCCGACAAGGGTTTTGGCATCATATACTTTGATGATGTATATGCCCTGAGCAAAAGAACTCAAGTCTATGCTCGTCTGTTCTGACTGCCATTTATGGCTTTGCAACAAACGTCCATATATATCATAAATCCGCACCTCCATGTTCGGATCCGGCATTACTGCTGAAAGCGACAGGTTCACCTGATCTTTCGCGGGGTTTGGCCAAACAAGGAGTTGTCGCGACGAACGATAATCATCAATACCGTCTCCTATCGTAAGATACAATGTCACCACCGAGTCGCAGCCCCATTCATTCTCCAAGGTAACACTTGGTCCCTCTATGCTTTCCGTATAGGTCACTCCGTCAATCCAAGTATATGGTTCAGTTGCAAACACCGAGTCTATGGTAGAAGACGTTTCATTCACCGTCAGGTGCAAGGTCACCGTGGAATCGCAATTTTCAGAAGTTGAAAGATGAAAAATGAATGTTGAAAAATGTGGAGTATTGACATCAAAAATGGTGTCGGCGTATGTGTATGGTAATTCATTGGCACAAATTGTCAGATAATCTTCGGAAGCTGCAGAATGGTTGACAACAAGATGCAGAGTCACAACAGAATCGCAACCGGAAGCACTGGTAAAGGTCATGACAGGCGTATCTGTATTTTCCGTATATGTACTATCGTTAATCCACGTAAACGAATCACAAGCCACTTGTTCATCTATCTGATAAACACTATGATACACCGTCAAATGCAGGGTAACTACAGAGTCACAACCCACAGCATTGGTATAAACCATCGTTGGTTCGTCCGTGCTTTCTGTATAAGTGATGCCATCAATCCAGGTGTATGAATCGCACACCACCACTGTATCTTCCGAAGAGGAAGAATGCAGGATGGTAAGGTCTAATATCATTGAAGCATTCTCACAGTCAACCACATCCGGAAAATACACAATAGGTCCTTGAATACTTTCGGTATAAGTCACTCCGTCAAGCCAGGTATAAGAGTCACAGGCAGTAACCGTATCGATAATGGCTGTAGGCTGTAGCATTATCAGATGTAAGTGCACAATGGAGTCACAACCTATGGAATTCTCATAGACCACCGTAGGAGCATCAGTACTTTCCGTATAGGTATTGCCGTCAATCCAAGTATAAGGAGAACATGAGAATACGGTATCTATGCTGAATGTGGAGCGCAAGATGGTCAGATGCAAAGTCACCACCGAGTCACACAACTCGGCATTTGTCAGCGTAAAAACGGGTGTTTGTGTACTTTCTGTATAAGTGATACCATCAATCCAAGTGAAAGAATCGCAGGCAATAACTTCGTCAATACCTGAATTCACATGACCTATTGTAAGGTGGAGGGTATCCACTTGCCAGCAATCGTCAGCATTCCAGTATTCATGCAGATAATCGCCACTTTCGGTATAAGTGGAGTCATTCCACACATAGCTCTCACAAGCATGGACGCTTTCAGCAACATTCACCACATGGCAAGGAGGGCGGAAATTAACCATTTGTGACACGCCATGGCCACACTGGTCATTCCAGACCGCTTGTACCTCGTATGTATAATGCGCATACACTGGCGGGTAATCCGCATACGAGGTTTCATTGGCTGTAGTTGTCAATAAAGAATCATCTCTATATACCTCGTATTGAACAAAGGGATTGTCGATAGTGGCTTTCAGCACAAAATTATCGCTATAAGGATACCAAAACACTTCACCGGCGAAATCATATCCATAAATATTTCCTTTAAATGGTACACATTCGGAGCCACCCACCTGTACTGCAGCGGTGTGTGCTGGTGCTGCGATATACAAGCCATACCAAAGTTCCTGACTTGCGTCTATCACGATAGGAGTATCCAGAGCGATGGTGTTCCATCCCCCCATAGTCAGATCAGACATATTGAGCGGTTTATCCAGAATTTTCGTTCCCGCATCCAGTCTTCGGCCATAATCGGAAAGACCGCCGCCTTTATACACCACAATATGATAATCTGTAGCGCTTGCATCCGCAATGAAGGAAATATGTGTCAGACGATGTTCATGGAACGGGAGCAAGTCGCTTTCTTCCAGACGGTGCAATGGAATAATCGCATAAGGATATTCATCGCCCATTGAGGTGTTTGGAATGGAATCCCATGAAACATTTGTCAAATCCGGCAGTGGACTTTGCCAAGTCACCATCACCTGGTTAGTGTCCGTTCCTTCATCAATAGTTCCTTGTATGGCGGTTATAGAGGCTGGAGCATGGCATGCTGGCACGTAGTTCAAACCTATCAGACGAACGGTATCCAGAGCTATTCCCGATGTCAACATCACGTTTGTACGATCGCAGGCGGAGACATCCTGTTGAGAAGCATATTTCACATAGAAGCTACCTCCTGCTGCTGGCAAGGTCAAATTATTGCCAAAATTGACAGAATCGAGAGAAAGGGTGAAATTGCCATCGACTGTCACATCAATAATGTCCTCTATATTGTCGGTGATCACATCCACACGTTGGATATTAGCTGGCACACCTTCTTTTTGGAAAAAAGTCAGCTCTTCTTCCAAGGCATTCAGCAAAGGAGGATCTTGCACAATATTGATGACCGCAGTCTGAGCAGTGTTGTATGCGTTGATATTGGGACTCAAATTGGTCAACAGGTAAAAACCATCGGCATTACCACCCCAACCCCAGTTCATGTGGAAGAAATTCTGGTCATCATAGCCATCGCACACGAAAGCATGTACGGAAGCCGCGCCCGCACCCGTATAAAACACCGGACGAAGCAGGTTCAACTCATTTTTTATTCTGTTCAGCCAGTCTGTCTCCGTAAAGACACTACGATAAATATGCTGTACATTCACATAATCGAAATGATTGCGAAGAGCGTCATCCACCACAGAAATGAAAGCGCTACTGCTAATCACGCCGTATGCTGTACTCAGGCTCACTCCACAATGGTACAAAAGTGTAGCCACAGCATTGATTTCGGCTGGACTGCTTGATGCCGTCAAGGAATCCGGCATATTGTCGTAATCGTACGTGGCATTGGCGAAATCGGCGGACAAAGTGCCATAATCGCCATAACCAATACCCATACTGCTATTATTGGACTCATAGCTATGGCTGCCTACGCCATGAACCGGATACCTCCAATAACGCAGGATTTGGCCCATTGCGACAGCAGTACAGCCGGCGGAGGCATGACCATTGGAGGAATGAGCATCTGCAGGACAAAGTGCATTATAATAAGGATACTGATTCCACCTGCTGGTCAACAGAGGTTCCACAACGACGGTGCGGGAATGGAGCCGTGACGGACGGGACAGGGCATCCCATGCGGAGGCAACAGCAGGAGCCGGTTCATCCAAAGAATCACAGATCAATTCTATTTGCTGCTGATACTCACCTAAAAGGAAAGCCACATTGGCCGGTATCCTGTCGCCATCAAAAGACGAGGTGGTTGAATAAGCGAGGACAGGACTTACACGACTGTCGGCAGCAATAATGGCAAAGCCCGTCGTGCCCACATTAACCACGTAATACATAGGACATTCCACACTTCTACCCTCCTCCTGACGAGTTGCCAAAGCGGTATATGCAACCACAGGGTTCACAGAACGAAAATTCAATTCGGAAACACTCCGCATAAAATTCACAGCCATTTTCTTGGCGTATGTGGAATCAATAGGAGACGCTTTTGCCGTCATCGACAAAATCAAGGACACGGCACACAAAGTCACAGTCCGTAAAATACTTCTCTTCATCATTTTTTTATTGGTATCAAAAAAACTTTTTTTCATAAATCATTATAGTTTAATCACAACACACATCAAAAATCACATTATCCACATATAACTTGCAAAGATACAACTAATTTTTGTATCTTTGCAGGTCTTAAATTATAACTACTAACACTTGACAAATGCTCATAATTTTTTAAACCGATTCATTTAAACCTTTCTGTTTCAGAATGATTCTATCATATAATTATTTTTTCCATGTATTGATATTAACAAAACTAAAAACAAAAAAATAAAAACGATGAAAAAGACATTCATGATCTGCCTGATGGCAGCATTTATCGGAATCAGTACTAACATTAAAGCACAAGAAACTATGACACAAGAAGAAAAAATCAGCTACGCATTGGGAGCCAATATTGGAGAGAGCTTCAAACAGCAAGGAATTGATGTAGTGATAGACAAGTTCATCCAAGGATTCAAAGAAGGAAAAGCCGGGCAAAACCAATTCACCCAAGCCGAGATGGAACAACTTTTCAATGAATTCCAGCAAATGATGCAAAAAAAACAAAACAGCATGGTGGACGAAGAGAAAGCCAAAGGCGCAGCATTCTTAGCTGAGAACAAGAAGAAAGATGGCGTTATAGAGACCCCATCGGGATTGCAATACAAAGTGGTGAAAATGGGTACGGGAGCCAAGCCAAGTGCTACCGACAAAGTAAAAGTCCACTACCATGGCACTTTAATTGATGGCACTGTTTTCGACTCCTCAGTACAACGTGGCGAACCTATCACCTTCGGTTTGAATCAAGTTATTGCCGGTTGGACAGAAGGTGTGCAGTTGATGCCTGTCGGTTCCAAATTCATTTTCTATATTCCTTCCAACTTGGCATACGGTGACCGTGCCGCCGGAAGCATCAAACCAGGCTCAACCCTGATTTTCGAGGTAGAATTATTAGATATTGAGAAATAAAAAAATAGAAAATATTGAAATCCAGTAATTTAGGGAACAAAATTATTGAAGTGCTCTCACGTGGAAATGCGGGAGCCAAATACAACTACAAACAAATAGCCGCCAAAGTAGGCGTTTATGATAAGCAAGGACGGGCCACCGTCCAGGAAATCCTGCAGGATTTCCTGGAGGCCCGTATTTTATTGAAGGCTGGGCGCGGACACTATAAGATCAACCCCAAGTACCTCAGCAAGGAGACCACTGGCCACAACTACGTAATTGGCCGATTGGAGATGAAACCGGGAGGATCCGCTTTTGTCGTCAACGAACAAAAAGGAAGTTCCGACAATGAAGACGAGGATATATACATTGCCGACGGCAATCTGGGCAACGCCCTGCACAACGACCTTGTAAAAGTGGTATTGTTTCCGTCACGCAAAGGGAAACGTCCCGAAGGACAGGTGGTTGAAATTGTTGAGCGTAGCCAGAAACAGATTGTTGGCGTGCTCCATATTAACAAAGGAATCGCCTATTTCATTGCCGACAATCCCTGCTTCCGCCGCGACGTACTCATTCCGGGACGCAGTCTCAAGGGAGCACACAACGGCGACAAGGTGGTCATTCGCATTGTGGATTGGGAGGCTGGCACCCGCAGTCCATTGGGTGAGGTCATCCATGTGTTAGGCAAACCCGGTGACAACGAAGTGGAGATGCAGGCCATTCTGGCCGACAACGACTTTCCACTGGGCTTTCCAGAAACCGTTGAGCAAGAGGCTGCCCAGATTGACAGCCGCATCAGTGAACAGGAAATTCTGCGTCGCCGCGACTTCCGCCAAACACTTACCTTCACCATCGACCCCGCCGATGCCAAAGATTACGATGATGCAATCTCCTACGAAAAACTCGAGAATGGACTGCACCGTGTGGGCATCCACATCGCCGACGTTTCATTTTATGTAAGACCTAACACCGAGATTGACCACGAGGCATACCTGCGCGGCACCTCTGTATATCTGGTGGACCGCACCATCCCCATGTTGCCTGAGGTGCTGTCCAACAACCTTTGCTCCTTGCGACCGCATGAAGACAAACTATGCTTCAGTGCCGTCTTTGACCTTGACGACAATGCCAAGGTACACAAGGAATGGTTCGGACATACGGTCATCAACTCCGACCGACGTTTCAACTACGACGAGGTGCAGGAAATCATCGAGCAAAAGCAAGGAGAAATGTGCGACACTATTCTGCAATTGCACCAACTGGCACAGATATTGCGCAAAAAACGATTTGACAATAACGCCATCAACTTCGAGACTGAGGAAGTGAAATTCCGCTTGGATGAGAACAGCAAACCTATCGGTGTTTATCTGAAAGTGCAGAAAGAAGCCAACTTCCTGATAGAGGAAATGATGCTCTTGGCCAACCGCAGAGTGGCGGAGAAAGTCGGCAAACGCACCTCCCGCCAGCTGCCTCGCACCTTTGTATTCCGTGTGCACGACGAACCACTGAGCGACAAGCTGGAAACCTTCAAGAACTTTGTCAAAAAATTAGGTTATGACCTGAAGACCAGCAGTCACAGGGCTTTTACCAGCTCTATGAACCAAATGTTCGAGCAGGTAAAAGGCAGCAACGAATACAACATGCTCAGCAAGCTGTCTATCCGCATCATGGCCCGTGCCGCCTACTCCACCGACAACATCGGACACTATGGTCTGGCCTTCCCTTACTACACCCACTTCACTTCTCCCATTCGTCGTTACCCGGACCTGATGGTGCACCGGCTGCTTGACCAGTATTTAGCGGGCAAGCCTTCGGTCAACAAAGCGCAATACGAGGAGTACTGCCAGCATTGTTCGCAGATGGAGCAGAAAGCCAGCGATGCCGAACGCAAGTCAGTGAAGTTCAAGCAGGCCGAATATTTGGTTGACAAGATCGGACAGGTATTCAATGCCACCGTGTCAGGCATCTCCAAGTGGGGTGTTTATGCGGAACTGGACGAGTCGAAATGTGAGGGCATGATTCCCATGCGCACCTTCGACGACGACTTCTACTATATAGACGAAGACAACTACACCTTAGTAGGCCTGCATCACGGGCATGACATCCGCTTTGGCGACAGCATCAAAATACGGGTAGTGGAGGTAGATTTGCTGAGAAAGCAAATGACGTTTGAGAGAGTTGACAGTTGACAATTAACAATTAATAATTAATAGTTTTAATCACCAACTACTAACTACTAAACACTAAGCACTAAAACCTATGAAAATTGTCCTACAACGTTGCAGCAGAGCCGAAGTGCGTATCAATGGGGAAACCGTGGGGCGCATCGGCACAGGCTTTGTCGTTTTGGTGGGCATTACCCACAACGATACCCGCGAGGATGCCGAATTCCTGGCCAAGAAAGTAGCGGGAATGCGAGTTTTCGAGGATACGGAAGGCAAGATGAACCTCTCGTTAGCAGAGGTTGGCGGACAAATTCTCAGCATCTCCCAGTTCACCCTATACGGCAATGCACGCAAAGGCAACCGTCCCAGTTTCATTGAAGCCGCCCGCCCCGAAGTGGCAGAACCGCTATACGAATATTTCAACCAAGTGTTGCGGGAGCAATACGGTCTGCATGTGGAAACAGGCCGCTTTGGTGCCAACATGCAGGTGGATTTCGTGAACGACGGACCAGTGACAATTATAGTGGACAGTTGCCAGGGGTCAGTGATCGGAATTAACAATTAACAATTAATAATTAATAGTTACTCATCAACATGAAATAACCAACATAAAATCACTAACAGTCACTCAATAAAAAACTGTCAATTGTCAACTATCAATTATTAACTATAAACTATAAAACAATGTGCGGAATTGTAGGATATATCGGACAACGGGAAGCGTATCCCGTATTAATGAAAGGACTTCATCGACTGGAATATCGTGGATACGACAGTGCCGGTGTGGCGCTGATCAACCCTGAGGGTCAACTGAACGTTTACAAAGCCAAGGGGAAAGTGGCCGAGTTGGAGGCATTTGCCAGCGACAAGGATACCAATGGCAATATTGGCATTGCCCATACTCGCTGGGCTACCCATGGGGAACCTAACCAGGTGAATGCCCACCCCCACTATTCAGAGTCGGAGCAGCTGGCCATTATTCATAATGGCATTATCGAGAACTACGCAGTGCTGAAGGAAGGCTTGATGAAACATGGTTACAATTTCCGTTCATCCACAGACACAGAAGTATTGATTCAGTTGATTGAATACACCAAGCGCACTTCGGCGACAGACTTGCGAACTGCCGTGCAATTGGCACTTAACCAAGTTGTCGGGGCGTATGCCATTGCCGTTTTGGACCGACAGAACCCCAACTTGATTGTAGCGGCCCGCAAAGGCAGTCCCCTTGTGGTCGGCATCGGTGATGGCGAATACTTTCTAGCCTCAGATGCCACTCCGATTGTGGAATATACCAACAAAGTCATTTATATCGGTGACGAGGAAGTAGTTGTATTAGAGCGTGATAAAGAGCCTTCTGTCACCACCATCACCAATGTCAAGAAAACGCCAGAAATTCAAGAGTTGGAATTGACGCTGAACCAGTTAGAGAAAGGCGGTTACCCACACTTTATGCTGAAGGAGATTTTCGAGCAGGGGCAAACCCTACGGAACTCCATGCGTGGTCGTGTCAATGTGGAAGCCAACAACATTGCATTATCGGGTTTTATCGACAATCGCGAACGTTTTCTGAATGCCAAGCGTATCATCATCACCGCTTGTGGCACCTCATGGCACGCTGGTCTGATTGCCATGTATGCCATAGAGGAATTTGCCCGCATACCTGTGGAGGTGGAATACAGCAGCGAGTTCCGGTACCGGAAACGCGTCATCAACAAGGATGATGTGGTCATTGCCATCTCCCAGTCCGGTGAAACCGCTGATACTCTGGCAGCCATCCAGTTAGCCAAGCAAGCTGGCGCTTTTATCTTCTCCATCTGCAATGTTGTAGGAGCTTCTATACCACGGCTTTCCGACAGTGGTTGTTACACCCATGTCGGTCCTGAAATCGGGGTAGCCTCCACAAAGGCATTCACCGCACAAGTTACGGCACTCACCATGTTAGCCCTGTGCATTGGTCGAGAAAAAGGCACCATCGAAGAAGAGCAATACTTGAGAATATTGAAGGAATTAGGGAATATTCCTGACAAAATCACGGAAATACTGCATCAGAACGACCGTATTGCCGACTTTGCCAAAACTTTCACCTACGCCCAAAATTTCATCTATTTAGGTCGTGGATACAACTATCCAGTAGCCCTTGAAGGCGCTCTCAAGCTTAAGGAAATCAGCTATATACACGCCGAAGGTTATCCTGCCGCCGAGATGAAGCACGGACCCATAGCCCTGATTTCACAGGAGATGCCCGTGGTAGTCATCGCCCCCCATTGTGGCACCTACGAGAAAATCGTCAGCAACATTCAAGAGATTAAGGCCCGCGAAGGAAGGATTATCTCTGTGGTTACAGAAGGAGACAGCATTGTGGCTGGCATGTCCGATTTCTGCATCAGCATACCTGCCACCGAAGAATGCCTCACACCTATCCTCACGGTCATACCGCTGCAACTGTTAGCTTACCATATCGCCGTTGTCAAGGGCAGAGATGTGGACCAACCGAGAAATTTAGCAAAATCGGTAACAGTGGAATAGGTTTCAGGAAGCAGGTTTCAGGGGTCAGTGATTAGGGGTTAGTGATTAGGGGTTAGGAAGGTTAGGAGGGTTAGGAGGAATAATTATTAATTGTCAATTATCAATTGTCAACTTTCTGCGGTGGAACCGCAAGCCATGCACAGAACTCAAATTTCAAAATTCAAATAATATGACAAAAATAGCAATAGCCATGCACAGAACTCAAATTTCAAAATTCAAATAATATGACAAAAATAGCAATAATTGGATACGGCAATATCGGCAAAGCCGTGGAAGAGGCCGTGAAGGCAGCACCAGATATGGAATTGTCTGGAATTTATCACCACAATGATGATTTAAGCCAGGTGAAAGCTGATGTGGCATTATTATGCACTCCCACAAGGGAAGTGCCGGCCTTTGCTGAAAAAATGTTACAGTTAGGTATATCCACTGTTGACTCATTTGACATTCATGGCCAGATTTATGATCTGCGCCAGCGATTGACACCAATTGCCCAGTCATCCAAGGCTGTCAGTATCATCGCAGCAGGTTGGGATCCCGGTTCCGACTCGGTAGTGCGTACCCTATTGCAAGCCATTGCCCCTGGTGGCATCACCTATACCAACTTCGGTCCCGGCCGCTCCATGGGCCACACCGTTGCCGCCAAAGCCATTCCGGGGGTCAAGGAAGCTCTCTCTATGACCATACCCTTAGGGACAGGCATTCACCGCCGCATGGTATATGTGGAATTGGAAGATGGAGCAGACTTTAAAACCGTGGAAAAGAACTTATTGCAGGACGACTATTTTGCCCACGATGAGACCCATGTCATTCCGGTGCCCTCAGTGGCAGCATTAAACAATGTTGCCCATGGCGTGCACCTGGTACGCTCGGGTGTCAGTGGCACAACTCACAACCAACGCTTCGAGTTCAATATGAGCATCAACAATCCTGCCCTTACAGGCCAGGTGATGGTAGCTTGTGCCCGTGCCGCATGCCGTATGAAAGCCAAGCAGCAATATGGCGCCTATACGCTCATCGAAGTCACTCCTATCGACCTTTTACCTGGCGATACCGAGCAAAACATCAGAGCATTGGTATAAACAATCTGGGAAAGCGTTCCAATGAACATTTCCAACATAAAAATCAAACATGAAAAAAAGTATTTTATTTCTTATTTCAATCGTACTGTTAATTACTGCCGGCTGTGGACAAAAAAACAAGGAAGAGATCCCGGCAGATGTGATTCCAAGAGAGCAAATGATTGATATTATGGTTGATGCCTGGTTCATGGAAAGTGTTATTCACAATACCATAAAGGAATATGAGCGTTTGGAACCCATATCTGTCTCCATGTATAAAGAATTCTTTGAAGAGCACGATATCACCAAAGAACAATTCGAGCATTCAATAGAATACTATATGCGCGATGATGAGTCATCACAAGGGTTTGTACAAGCCTGTTCACAAAGATTTGACGAGCGGAAAGCGGAACTTACCGGGGTTGCAGACCCAGTTTTGCAGCCTCAGTAAGCATCAGTTGGTATGCCTCATCATGATTATTGCCTATAACGCCATCCAAGATAGCCTCTCGGATGGCGGTTTTTATTATCCCCACCTCTCTTGAAGGACCAAGGCCAAATGTTTCCATGATTTCCAGTCCATCAATAGGCGGTTGCCAATTACGCAAGCGGTCTTTCTCCTCTATATCCTCCAGTTTCTTGCGAACCTTGGCAAAATTAGCCATAAAACGCTTCACTTTCTCCGGATTCTTAGAGGTGACATCGGCTTCGCAAAGCATCATCAGGTCGTCAATATCATCACCAGCGTCAAACAAAAGGCGACGAACAGCCGAATCGGTGATAATATCTTCCACCAAAGCGATTGGACGCAAATGCAGCAGCACCAATTTCTGTACATATTTCAGTTTCTCATTGGCAGGCATTTTCAGACGATTGAATATCTTGCCCACCATTTTTGATCCCACAAATTCATGCGAATGGAAGGTCCAGCCTATTTTCTCGTCATAGCGTTTGGTTACCGGCTTGGCGATATCGTGCAGCAAAGCAGCCCATATCAGCCAAAGATTATTGCTCACACGGGCGATTTTGTCCACAACTTCCAGCGTATGCAAGTAGTTGTCCTTATGTCCCCGGCCATTAACCACCTCAACGCCCTGCAAATTCAGCAATTCCGGCAAGAAATACTGTAACAGGCCTGCATCTTTGAGCAGATTTATGCCCCAGGAAGGCTGTGGAGAGAGCAATATTTTGTTGAATTCATCCACAATCCGTTCTTTGGAGATAATCTCCAAACGTGCCGCATTGCGTTGTATGGCTTCAAAAGTCTCTGGCACAATAGAGAAGCCCAGTTGCGAGGCAAAACGTACCGCACGCATCATGCGCAAGGGGTCGTCAGAAAAGGTGATATCCGGATCCAGGGGGGTACGTATCAATTTGTCATTCATATCCTGAAGACCTCCGAAGCAGTCAATAACCTGTCCTTTTTCCGGTCCATTCAGCGGGATAGCCAATGCGTTAACAGTAAAGTCGCGGCGATTAAGATCGTCTTGCAAGGTGCCGTCTTCAACAACAGGCTTGCGTGAATCGGCTCTGTACGATTCTTTGCGGGCACCCACAAACTCCACCTCTGTATTTTCGTAACGGAAGCGGGCGGTACCGAAATTCTTGAAGACGCTCACCTCAATATGTGGCGAAATCGCCTTGGCCACAGCTTGGGCAAAGGCGATTCCGCTTCCGACAACAACAATGTCGATATCTTTTGACTTCCTGCCAAGAAACATATCCCGAACCACTCCGCCCACCGCGTATGCGCTGATACCGAGCTCGTCCGCAACTTGTGATGCTATTTCATAGACAGGATGTGTCAGTTGTTTCATGATTTATTTTGCAACGGCAAAACGACCACTTGACAAAATGGTGTTGCCTTCAATAATACGATATAAATAGGTGCCGTTTGCCAATGCTGAAGCATTGTAATCAGCGTGATTGTCATTCACATTCTGCTCGAAAATCTGAGCGCCACTAATATTGTAGATAACCAAACGTGCATTCACTGCTTTGCTGAAATCAAAATGCACCATGTCGGCGGAAGGATTCGGATAAATCGTCGTTTTCACCACTGGAATCAATGGTTCCACCAAACCCAATGGGCTATTGTCATAGCGGAAAGCGATATCATCCAAGTATAAACTTGAGCCAGCCTGACCTGCGCAAAGTTCCAGGTTCTCGAAGTGATAATCGGCACTGGCTGAAAAAACCATACTCATCTTATCCACCTCCAAATATGAGTTGGCCAAGCCAGTCTCAATATCAAAAGCAGTCCATTCCGGAGTGGCATGGATGATAAACTTCTCACAAGTGGAGGTCACAGTATTACCGAAATAGAACTTCATGTCGATGGAAGCAGAGTCACCATTGACAGGTTCATATCTGTAGTAGCCAGTCAGACGCCATGGTTTGAAAGCGAAAGCCTCCTTGATATTGATTTCTCCCAAATCAAGAAAGTCTGAAACATAATCATTTCCCACAGGCTCATTCAAAGTTGCCAACGCACCAGGCACAAAAATCGCATTGGTACCAAACCAGGTGGAAGTCAGTTTCAAGGCGTATGAACCACCATGCACATTGTCGGTCATACGGAAAGCGGTCAAGTTGGTGGACATCTCAACACCATTCATTTCATACAGACTGTTCAACGTCATCAGAATATCTGTCTGGTAATCCCAATAGCCGCCTTGTGAATTCTGATAAGACCAGTTCTCAAATCCTCCGTCAGGAATATTCTGTGCGGTTGCAAAAACTGTCATAACGACAGCAAAAAATAAAGAAAGTAAAGTTTTTTTCATGTTATTATTGTTTTTGAATAATTTAAATTTCTTTTTTTTCTGTAGAGACATTCCATACAACGGTTCTACCTTACTATTCTGTTCCCTAACACCTGAAAACTAAAACCTATTTAGTGCAAGTCATACACCAATTGGAAGGTAAAGGTACGGGTAGGTTCCATATACATGGGACGTAAGTAGTAGCATTCGTTCAGCACATTCTTCACAATAAATGACAGGGTAAAATGTTTCACAAAGAAACTCACGCGGGCATCAAGCACAAAACTGCCCTTATCATGTTTGTGATAATAGTCATAAAAACCATAGAAAGGCAAATCCAGACCTCTCAACATGTTGTTTTTAATTTCCGAATTTTCAGGATTTGCGGCATCGTAGTTGAAGAAGAAATTATCCACATTCTTCATAGCGCTGAAGTAATTGGCACTTATACCGATAGCGAAAGTCTTGAAGAAAGAAAATTCCAGATCCAGCTTGGCCATGTGCTCGATACGATATTTAAGAACATTGCGTGTAGTGTCAGAAGAGGTTGTCGTGAAAGTATATTCCAACCCTGTAGTGGGATGCACAAAATACACATTATCTCTGTTTTTGGTCACAGGATGGCTATATGTATAACTCAATGAGAAATTGAAGGCCACATTCTTGCCGATTTTACCTTCGCCCATGAAAGCCACATCCAAGCCGCTGATACGGGCGGGACCGGTATTCAGGTACATGAAGCCTAATTTATCCATCAGGCCACCGGTTGTACCCCATTGACCTACGCAAAACTCAATAAAATCCTTGAATTCCTGATTATAGCCAGCGATATCGATCATACCACGGAAGTTACCCGCCATAAAAGGCTGCATGATACCGATTTCCGCATTCCAGCTATGTTCAGACCTTAACTCAGGATTAGGATAAAAACCATATTTGCCCACTGCAATAGCGATATATTTCTCTCCGATGCTGGGATAACGATATCCCTGGCCAATAGAGGCACGGAAAGCGGTTTTGGATTTGTTCAACTGATAATTGATACCCGCACGAAAGACCGGTTTGTTTTCAAACGGATTTTTGATGATAATACCGTCATGGCTCCACAGCTTGTAAAATTCCCAACGGGCACCGAACTGCAAGGTCAAGTTCTTTTCTTTCAGCAGTTTTTCTTCTATCTGGGCATACAACGCCAAGTTATCAGAATTCACACGCAGAGGAACATCAGAACCTTTGACACCATTGAAGACAGCTCCTCTTGAGGTGGTGTACATGTTCATCACACCAGCCACAATATTCATACCTATTTTTTTGATGGACTTGTTGACCTGATATTCATCATAAACCATCATGGAACGGGCGCTTTGCGCACCGGAAAGCTCTGCGTTGTCACTATAAATTATTCTGTTTTTCAAGCTATGGGTGAAACCTCTCGGACTTATATATCTCAAGGTAGGATCGATATAGAAGGTAAAATCCTTGAAGTACGAAAGAGAGCCCTTATATGAACGGTATTTATTTTCAAAGCCATCATTCCAGAAGAATGACTGCGCGTTTTGGGTGTACATAAAATTACCGTTCAAACTGAGAGTCAATCCTTTAACTTTATCGAAACGGAAACGGGTTGCAAAATTCAGACGTCCACGGATTTCATACTTTCCTTTTGTGCTGCCATTGTTGTTACGGGTTTCAAACAACTTCTCTTCAGGTCCAATATATCCCTCGTCATTGAAAAACTCGCCACCGACTACCAGATCAAAATTCTTTTTGATAATACGCGAATGCAAGAAACTCAAACCATATTTGACAGGATTTCTGTGATTCCAGCTGGCTTCCCTCTCGTCTTTCGGTTTGGAATAAACTCCTGCGAAAGCCGTCACCTTAGTCTTGGGCTTAGAACGCGGATATGCTGTCAGCACATTGATAGCACCAGTAAGAGCGGAGGAGCCAAACACCACAGATGCGGCACCCTTCATAATGTCCACTTGTTCAACGTCTTCCATAGGAATAAAGTTCCACATCGGACGACCAGCATCGGGACGCAGCAGGGGCATATCGTCCAACATGATCATCACACGGCTGCCCATACCTGAGCTGAAACCGCTACCACCACGGATTTGCGGTTCATTATCCACCACGGCGATACCACCAGCGGTATTCACCAGCTGGTCGGCTGTAGTCACATTTCGTGTAACAGATTTTTTCGGATCGATAACCACTATTGAGCTTGTTGATTTCTCCGCATCCTTTTCATACTTGGTGGTCACCACATTAATTTCATCCAAGGTCTGAGCTTCAGCATACATTTTGACATCCATGGTCACATTACGCTTCTTCGGCATAAAAGTCACCGCACGGGTTTCCTTGGCATAACCCATGTACTCAAAATATAAAAGACAATTGTCCTTGTTCACTTTGATGCTGTATCTGCCTTCAGCGTCCGTCATCACCGGCTCATTCAGCACATTGCAAGTGACTTTCACGTAAGGCAACGGGAAGCCTTCTGCCTGATCTTTCACAACTCCCGACACCACATTCTGGGCAGAAGCACACGCTACGAAAATCATTATGAAAGTCAGAGCAATAATTTGTCTAAATCTTACCATATATATATACATCTAATTTTAAAATCAAAAAAAGTTTGCAAAAATACGAATAAAAACGATACATCAACAAAAAAAACATTACCACAAGGCGTAACTACCTTGAGTTCAAACATTTAAAAAAGTTAATACATGTTAACCGCTAATGCAGAATTTTATATATCATCTCCATCAGCAATTCTTCTCCAGGGGCATCGCTATCCACACCTTTCGACTTCACATCATACTCACGCAACACCGAGATAATTCTACGGACTTGTGCCAAAGAGTATCGGCTGGCGTAGCGGCGGTTAATGTTCATCACGAATGGATTAATTTTCCCATAGACCTTCGCAAGGTTTTCGTCCGAATTGTCCGGCAAGAGCATATATGCCAACATTTTGCTATAGAAATTATAAAGCACCGCAATGGTTTTCACATTGGGATTATCCTTCATATTGTGTGTAAAGTTGATACAAATCTTGAATGCCTTGTCCGCATCGCGTTCACCCAAAGCATTCTGTAATTCGAAGATGTTGTATTCTTTACTGATACCGATATTTTTCTCAATGATTTCCGGAGTGATTTCAGTACCTTCGGGGAGAATAATCTTCAGTTTCTTAAACTCATTATTGATACGGGCAAGGTCATTTCCAATATTTTCGGAGATAATACCCGCTGCTTCAGAGGAGAGCTTAAAGTTATGCACAGCGGCCTGTTTCTGCACCCATGCCGCCAACTGATAGTCTCTAACCGGTTCAGAAGTGTAGATTACTGTTGATTTGTCACATCCCTTGTACTGAGTGGATTTCAGTTTGCCATACTTGTAGCATACCACCAAAATGGTGGAAGGCTGAGGATTCGCGAAATAAGGGGTCAGCAAATCTATCTGTGGCAAATCCTTCGCTTCCTTAAGGATAACCACACGATGGTCGGCACCGAAAGCGAACTGTTTGGCATTGGCCACCACCTCATCGGGAGTAGTGTCGCGACCATAGAGCACTACTTGGTTGAAGTCCCTGTCGGATTCTGGCAAAGCATTATTTTCGATATAGTCGGAGATGCAGTCGATATAAAAAGGTTCTTCGCCCATCAGCAGATACACAGGGGCGAATTTGCCGCTTTTCAGCTGGCTCATCACGTCTTCAAACTTAACAGCTGCCATGGTGATGATTTTTATTCGTAATAGTCAAACTTCAAGTGTTTCACAGTAGTTCCCTTGTTAATCAACTGTTTCAGGGAATCGATACCGATTTGCAGATGTTGCATCGCAAAATTGATGGTCACTTCCTTGTCGCTCTTTTCCGTTTTGATACCGTCGGGCATAGTTGGTTGGTCAGAAACCAGCAAGAGGGCACCTGTGGGGATACGGTTGTAGAAGCCGACAGAAAAGAGTGTGGCAGTCTCCATATCAACGGCTGTGGCGCGGATTCTCTTCAGATAATCCTTAAAATGGTCATCATGTTCCCACACACGACGGTTGGTGGTATAGACCGTGCCCGTCCAATAGTCGCGGCCGTAATCGCGGATTGTTGAAGAGATGGCCTTTTCAAGGTTAAATGCGGGCAGGGAAGGCACTTCGGGAGGGAAATAGTCGTTGGAGGTACCCTCACCTCTGATAGCGGCAATCGGCAACAGCAGTTCTCCCAAGCCAATGTAGGGTTTCAATCCGCCGCATTTGCCGAGGAACAACACAGCCTTGGGCATCACGGCAGTGAGCAAATCCATAATGGTGGCAGCCATAGGGCTCCCCATCGAGAAGTTGATGATGGTAATATCCTCCTTGGTGGCGCTTTGCATGGGGCAATCCTTACCGTGAATCCTGACATCCATCAGCTCGGAGAAATTCTCAATATAATTCTTGAAGTTCGTCAAAATGATATATTTACCGAACTTGTCCAAGGGCATTCCCGTATATCGGGGCAGCCAATTGGCTACGATTTCCGCTTTCGTCATAATGCATTTTTTTTCAAGGCAAAAATACAAAATAATTAGCAAATGTGCAAATGGGATAATTAGCAAATTAGTTAATGTGCCAATGTGCCAATTATTTTAGCGGGGAATTTCGCACTTCGTGCTCAAGGGGAGTCATGCTTCGCATGAGGGGAGTCTTACTTCGTTCGAGGGGAGCCTTAATTCCCCTTCTGTTAGAAGGGGTACCCGAAGGGCGGGATAGTGACGTTAATATCACTGCGTAGCAGTACAGATTATTTTAATGTGCTAATTATCAATGTGCTAATGTGCTAATTGTTTTAGGAAATAGGAATAATTGCTAATTTAATATGCGTATTGAAAATCAGCATGTTAAAAACATTCGCTATTTTTCTAATTAACCAATTTGCTAATTAACTAATTTGCACATTTTTTTGTATCTTTGCATTTTGTTACTTTATGACAATGAAACGAAATGTTGGCTTGTTCGTGATTCTGATGTTCCTGCTGGCGGGGTGTGCCAAGATTGTGACCCCTGTTGGAGGACCGAAAGACACCACACCGCCCAAAGTAGTCAAAGAGGCGCCAGCCAATAGTTCCACTCACTTCAGAAGCAAATCCATCAAAATCACCTTCAACGAGTTTGTGGTGCTGAACAACCCGTCCAAAACCGTCATTGTCTCCCCTCCCCTCAACCAAAACCCGGAATTGGAAATTGTGGGCAAGTCGGTGGTCATCAAATTGCCCGACACACTTCGCGACAACACCACCTACAGCATCGTACTTGCCGAGACCATCAAAGACTACACGGAAGGCAATCCATTGTCGATATACACCTACAGTTTCTCCACTGGCGACCATATTGATTCCTTCATGATCAAAGGTAAACTGAAAGATGCCTTTTCACTTAGTGAGGTCAAAGATGTGTATGTTTTTCTGTATGATCAGGATATTGACTCCCTACCTTTCAGCGTACGCCCCACCTACCTGACCAAGAGCAAAAGCAACGGCGAATTTGTCTTTAACAATATCCACCCTGGCAAATACAAAGTGTTCGCACTAAATGACATCAACAACAACCTGATTTACGACCTGCCCAACGAGAGCATTGCCTTTTCAGACACACCGGTGGAAGCATACGTACCAGCACCGGACAGCAGTGCCGAAGACAAAAACATTACCAGAAGAAGCAGGGTTGAAGAAAACGACTTGCTCAAACTGGCATTATTCAACGAACGTGACACAAACCAAACACTACTCAAATACATCAACAAGACAGAGAACATATATTCTTTCCCCTACAAGACTGATTTCAGCACTTTTTCTCCCCGGTTTTTAGGTGGTCAAGAATTGAAATACTTCCAAATCATTTCCGAGAATCGTGACAGTGTATATTGGTACCTTAAAGAACCCATTACTGACACAGCCTTATATGAATTCACGGTTGACCAACAATATATTGACACCGTCAAACTTTCCCCTTTCAAAAAAAGCAAACAAAGTGGCGCAAGCCGTGGTAGAAAAGGAAACGAGAAAGTGTCGCTTAGGGTAAACGTAAACAACAAAGAAAACATCTTCAAACCGTTGACGTTGGATTTTTCCTATCCTGTCAAACCATGTACTTTCGACATGATGATATGCAAACGCCTTAAAAGCGGGAACGACACCATCGTCAAGACGTACACCCTACCCGACACCTTCCTGTTAAGTTTCCCCATCGACTATCCTTTCGAAGAGAAGCTGCCCTACAGTATTTTCATTCGGGATTCTGTATTTTATGGTTATAACGGCACCACCAACGATAGTATCAATGTGCGTTTCACCACCAAAACCGAAAAAGACTATGGCAATTTGCAAATCAATTATAGCATAAGTGACCACTCATGCCAGTATTTGGCATATCTGCTTAACAACAAAGGCAGTGTACTGCAGCAAAATGTCATCAGTAGTGAATGCACCATCAATTACAACCATTTGGAGCCAGGCAGTTACAAAATCCGTGTGGTTAAAGACCGCAATAACAATGGCCGCTGGGACACAGGCAACTACCGCAAGAGACTGCAGCCCGAGGAGATTTTCTTCTTTGACAAACCCATTAACATCCGGGGGTACTGGGATATTGAGGAGGACTTTGAGTTGAATTAATAATTTACAATTAATTATTAATAGTTATTAGCGACTCTGTCTGCCAAACACCAACTTCTAATTGACAACTAACAATTATCTAATAATTATTAACTATTAACTGTTTTTCCGTCAAGAAATAGGGTTTGATGGTATTGACCCGGTCTGGATTGAAGGGGGCGGCGACTTTGATGTAGTTGTCAGTGAAACCGAACATATTGCCGTCAACATTTTCCGACTCCCACAAGACGGGACGTGTTTCGCCAACATGCTCGTGATAGAAGAAGCGTTTCTTTGTTTCCGATAATTCCAGAAGTCGGTTGGTACGGTCATGCTTGACCTGTTCCGGTACCTGTTCTTTCATGGCTGCGGCAGGAGTGCCAGGCCGACGGGAATATGTAAACACATGCAAATAACTCAGAGGAAGACTTTTAACAAAGTCATAGCTATCTCTGAAATCCTCTTCTGTTTCACCCGGAAAACCTGCAATGATATCGATAGCGATACAAGCATCTGGCATTAACTGCTTTATTTTCATTATTTTATCCTGAAACAAAGCACGCTTATACCGGCGCTTCATCATGGCCAAGGTCTTGTCGCATCCCGACTGTAAAGGGATATGGAAATGCGGCATCAGGATATCTGATTTCGCCACCAGCTCAATAATATCATCGGTCAATAGATTCGGCTCAATGGAGGAGATACGCACACGTTCCACCAGATGCTGTTTGTCAATAGCTTTCAGCAAGTCATAGAAATTCTCGTCCGTGCCTTTGCCAAAAGTGCCCAAATTCACGCCCGTTATATTCACCTCTTTCAGGCCTTCCGCATGGATTTTCTCGATATTCTGCAGCACATGTTCGACACTGTCGCTGCGGCTTTCGCCACGGGCAGCGGCCACGGTACAATAAGTGCAATAATAATCGCAACCATCCTGGATTTTCAAGAAGGAACGGGTGCGGTCGTTTGAGGAATAAGTAGAGAAAAATGTCGGTGTTTCCGGTATTGGCAGACCTAAAATATGATTGACCGCATGCAGTTTGTCGCGATTGCCGAAAACCGCCTCTACCCCAGCCCACTGGCGAATCACCTCCGCTTGCAATGAAGCGTAGCAACCCACCACCACAATACGTGCATTGGGATATTCACGATGCAGATGAGCCACATAGTTTCTTACTTTCTTCTCCGCCGCATGGGTCACCGCACAGCTGTTCACGATAATAGCCTCGGGCTCATCCGATTCCTGCCAGCCCTGTTCTCGCAAACGGCGGGCCATATCTGACGACTCGCTAAAATTCAACTTGCAACCGAAGGTATATATGGAAAAAGACTTATTCATGTGTTTCTTGAATTGATTTTTTTGACAAGAAATACCCCAACAGCACAACTGCAGAAATCAAATAAGATGCTGTATTGACCATACAGGCACCATCTATCTGAAATTTAGGAATCAGCCACAATGACAAAGCAAAAGTGAACACCAAAACGACTGCAGACTTTATAATTTGAACATTCAAATGCCGGATTGCAGAGAAATAATTATCTAACACATTGGAAAAGGCCATGGCAAGTATTCCAGGAGAGAGCAATAAAATCACCCGATTAACCTGTCCAAACTCCGCCCCAAAAACAAACTTAAAGAAGGAAGATGGAAGCAATACAATTACGAGTACACAGACTGCAGATATTCCGAGACTTATCAGAGCAAGAATCACAGTTTCCTTGCGCGACTGCCAAGTATTTCCCTGTTTCAACACATTGGAATATTGCACCATGGACATACTACGGTTTACTATCCATATAGCCTCGGCAATGGTAACACCAACAGAAAAAACTCCCAAAGATCCTCTACCAACATAATAATCCAACACATAATATGTCAAGCGGTAATTGAAGAACTGTAAAAGAGTTGCCAATTCCGACTTCCAACCGTATGAAAAAAGCTGACGATTGCATGAACGATCAAAATCCCAACGCAATACTATTTCCATTTTTTTTCGCAAGAAACCGCATACCAATAACATGAGCAACAGCGACAACGACTGTCCAAAGAAATAACAATAATAGCCCAGCTGAGGCCACAGCCAATGACATACCAGCATGCACAGTAACAACAATGCAGGCTGCATAAGCGTTATGACATTGTAGTAGCTAATGCGCTGACCACCTATAAACAGAGAATTGTTAAAGGCAATTAGTCCCATCAAAGCTGCCGCCACAAAAATAAAAGGAGCCATTGTCCGCTCACCGACCAACAGTAACACACAGGCTGCTGCAGTAGCAACAATAAAAGACCATAAATAAGCAGCTGTGAACAATTTGGAAGTACCCAACTTGGAAAAATAGTACGACACGCTACAGCCCGTGAAAACATTGGCGAAAATAGATATCATACTCAAATCAGCCACAAAAACAGCTATCGAACCCCGTCCATCAGCTCCCCACAGCTGTGTTGTCAGCACCACAACCCCAAAATTGAGCAAAAGAATCAGTGATTTGCTCAACATTGTAGCGATAATATCTTTTTTCAGATTAATACTGCTCATCTTGACGGATAAAACGGACCAACTATGCTTTTATTGTCTGCACAACAGCTTACCAAATCAATATAACAAATCGATATCTCCTTTGCCCTCACGCACCACTTCGATATCACCGTCCACGCAGTTCACCACAGTGGAGGGCACGTTGTCGCCATAGCCGCCATCAATCACGATATCCACCATATCGCCAAAACGCTCATAAATCAGCTCCGGGTCAGTGGTATATTCTATCACCTCGTCATCATCTTTCACGGAGGTGGACAGAATCGGGTGCCCCAACTGGGCAACAATTTCCCGAACAATGTTATTATCCGGCACTGGCAACGCCTTTTTCATTGCCTTGAAAACATTGTTGTTGATGGGCTTGGTATAATCCGACAGATTGCTCAGGTCGTGGCAGATAAACGTCATGGCCGATTTTTTCTTCGTATCGCCGAGAATTTGCGTGATTCGCTCCACGCTCTTCGGTTTGAAGATGTCGCAGCCCATACCATAAATCGTGTCGGTGGGATAAATGACAATTCCGCCGTCCTGCAAGCATTCAACAACGCGCTGGACAGCTTTGGGGTTGGGGTTTTCGGGATAAATTTTAAGTAGCATAACACAAACAAAAAAAGGGTAAGCTACTCATATCGCATCGCTACAACCAATGTACCCTTGCTACATTCCTGTCCTGGGGGAGTTGAAAGGGAGCAGATCGTACAAGACTTACCCGCTGCAAAAATACAACTTTTTTCTGACATGCAAAGCAGTGGTGAAGTTTTTTTTCTTTTTTTGACAAAAACAGGAAAAGCACTTTTCAAGCGGGTGTGTCTGTACGAGTGGATTTCATACGGCATGCAGCTGAACTCCACCCACACAATCCTATGTTATCTGTCAAAAACAAACACTTGAAAAGAAAAAACAAGAAAAACAAAAGACAAGGTTTGACAAATCAACATTTTTTCGTATTTTTGCAAATTCATTATAATAGAAGTATAATATAAACTGAAATACAAATGAAAAAACTGTTATTCGCCCTGTTATCAGTATTTGTGATGGCCCTCTTTTTCGCATCCTGCAATAAATATGAGGAGTCGATGTATAACAAATCCGGCTATCAAATCAAATATATTTGGTACAAAAGCAACTCCGGTTTGCCCAATGAGACATTCACCTACGACAAGAAAAAACTGCTGACCAACATCGACATTGTTGACTCATCAAACATGAACAACATCCGCGGCGAGTCTTTTGAGTTCACATACAACAAAGACAAAACAGTGCAAAGTATCAGCTATACTGACGGTGAGCTGACCGAGACCGTAACTTTCTCCTATCTGAACCGCTACGTGAAATACATGAATTATACCATAAACGGAGAGGTCCGCATGACCAGCAACTTCTATCGTGACGATGAAAAGGCCGCCAAAATCACCCGTATTGTGGAGATTTATGACCGTCAGTTCTTTGAAGACATGCAGATTTTCACCAAGATGAAGCTGTTCCCGAGATTTATTGGTGACATGGAGACTGTGAAAGAGATGGCCGCCGCTGACAGCAAAGACCTTGCGATATACTGCAACAAAAACATCACTTACGAAGGCGAAAACATCGTTAAAATAGAAGCGGACTACCCAGTATTACGCAAAAGCTACGTTACCACGCAAACCTATAGCGAAGTGCTGAATCCCTATTATGGTCTTAACTATTGCTACGCTGACGACCTTTTGGGTTTCTCCAAAAACGCTGTCAAATCAAAGGTTGTTTCCAACTTCTTCGACGGGAATCCCTCCACATCCATACAGACTGACTATGACTACAAAGATGTCAATAAAGACAACTATCCCCGTATGTACACCTATACCACAAACAAGAATCCGGACATTTATTTCAAAACTTATATCACCTACGTTAGCGAATACAAAGACTAATTCATTTTTGACATGAAAATCCAGAAAGAAGGCATCCCTATCATTCTGATCATGACCATAATGGTGGCCGCCATTCTCTGCGGTTACTTTTTCTTCTTACCAACCTTTTGGGTTATCAGCATCATCCTTTGCGGTGGTTTAGCTATATTCTTATACATGGTCGTCCGTTTTTTCCGCAACCCCCACAGGGTAATCAACAAAGTGGAAAATGGCGTTTTATCACCCGCTGACGGCAGAGTGGTGAATATTCAGGAAATTTACGAAGGCGAGTATTTCAAAGACCGGCGCATGCTCATTTCCATATTCATGTCAGCGCACAACGTACATGTCAACAGTTATCCAATCGACGGAATCGTTGAATATGTGGGTTACCATCCAGGTAAATATCTGATTGCCAAGCTGCCCAAATCATCCACAGATAATGAGAACAACTCCGTGGTTGTCAAGCAGGATGAGCAGCGCATTGTCCTGTTCCGTCAGATAGCCGGTTTTGTGGCACGCCGCATCGTTTGTTATGCCAAACCCGGCATGGAAGTTAAACAAGGCGAGGAAATGGGCATGATAAAATTCGGCTCGCGCGTGGATGTATTCCTACCTTTAGACGCACAGGTTGCCGTCCAGGTTGGCGACAAAGTCAGATCAAAAAAGAGTGTATTAGCTTATTTCTAAGCTTCTTATCAGATTTAAATGAAACTCAGCATCGTCATTGTCAACTACAATGTGGAGCACTTCCTGGAGCAGTGTCTGCATTCGGTTTACACTGCCTTGCAAGACATTGATGGTGAAGTATGGGTTGTCGATAACAACTCCGTGGATGGCTCCTTGGCCATGCTGGAACGCAAGTTTCCGCAGGCAAAGGTTATAGCCAACAAGAAAAATGTCGGTTTCGCCCGCGCCAACAATCAGGCTATCCGACAGGCAGAAGGCGAATATGTGCTGTTGCTAAATCCAGATACTTTAGTCGAACCCGACACCTTCAGCAAATGTCTGGATTTCATGGACAAGACGCCAGATGCCGGCGGACTGGGCGTGAAAATGCTCAACGGAAACGGCGAATTCCTGCCCGAATCCAAACGCGGACTTCCCGTGCCCAGTGTAGCCTTCTATAAGATTTTCGGACTATCGAAGCTATTCCCGAAATCCAAGAAATTCGGAGCTTACCACCTTACCTATCTCAGTCCTGACGAAATCAACGCCGTGGATGTACTTTCCGGCGCCTTTATGTTGATGCGCAAAAGCGTATTAGACCAGGTCGGTCTGCTGGATGAGGATTATTTCATGTATGGTGAAGATATTGACTTATCTTACAGAATCACGCAAGGAGGTTATAAAAACTATTATTTTCCGGAGACCAGGATCATCCATTACAAAGGCGAAAGCACCAAGAAAAGCAGCGTGAACTATGTCTATGTGTTTTACAATGCCATGCGAATTTTCGCCAACAAGCATTTCTCG
>CACXXY010000017.1:0-5693 GCA_902771655.1 uncultured Bacteroidota bacterium
ACGCCGGACCCGGTGGAATCCGTGGGGGTGGAGCGCGCAAGACGTGCCGCCCGCCAGGCGGACCTGGTCCTGCTGCTCCTGGATGCCCACATAGCGGCCGGGAGTTAAGATAAAATCCTGCGCAGCCAGTTCAGCAAGAGTCTTTACAGCACAGTATCCTTTTTCATCAGCGAGTGTACCATTACGGAAATCGGCAAAGACCTGGGCAATGCGCTCAATGTCGGTTTCAGTCAGCTCGCGTAGCTTGCGCGTTACCATCGTGCCCATATTGCGGGCATCAACGAAAAGCACTTTGCCAGGTTGTGCTTTTTGCCTGCTTAAGAACCAAAGACAAACAGGAATGCCCGTAGAATAGAACAACTGGCTGGGAAGTGCCACAATGCCCTCCACTAAGTCGGCCTGTAGGATGTTCTTACGAATATCTCCTTCGCCACCCGTCTGGCTGCTCAAAGAACCATTGGCCAAGACCATACCGATACGACCTGTAGGTGACAAGTGGCTAATCATATGCTCCAACCAAGCAAAGTTGGCATTCCCAGCAGGAGGTATGCCGTATTTCCAACGAACATCGTCTTGTAGTTTGTCGGCACCCCAATCGCTCATATTGAACGGAGGATTGGCCATTACAAAGTCTGCTTTCAGAGTAGGATGTTGGTCATCAAAGAAAGTGTCGGCGTTCTTTTCGCCCAAGTTGGCCTCAATACCACGAATAGCGAGGTTCATCATGGCCATCTTGCGTGTATTGGCATTAATTTCCTGTCCAAAAATGCTGAGGTTTTTTATGTCACCTTGATGATGTTTCACAAAATCGGCACTTTGAACAAACATGCCGCCGCTCCCCATTGCTGGGTCATAACACCTACCTTTAAAAGGTTGAAGAACCGCTACAATAGTACGGACAATACAACTCGGTGTATAGAATTCCCCGGCGTTCTTGCCTTCAAGTGAAGCAAACTTGGAGAGACAGTACTCATAAGTACGTCCCAAGAGGTCTTTATTTTCTTCTTTTTTCCCCAGTTCAAGCGTATTTGTGAAGAGATCTACCACATCACCCAAACGGCGTTTGTCAAGTTCGGGCCGAGCAAAATTTTTGGGAAGAATTCCTTTGAGTCTGTCATTTTCCTTCTCAATTTCCATCATGGCATTGTCTATCACTTTGCCAATCTCTGGAGTATGAGCAGCATCAGCGATTACACTCCAACGAGCATCTGCAGGCACATAAAAGATATTCTCCGATGTATATTCATCCTTATCCTCTTCAAAGCCGTCGCCCTCATCCACCAGTTGCTGATGCTTTACATCAAAACAGTCTGAAATATACTTTAGGAAAATGAGACCTAACACCACATTCTTATATTCCGCTGCATCAATTGATCCGCGCAGCAAATCAGCGGCCTTCCATATTTTATCCTCAAACCCGAGGTCTGCTGTATTAAGTTTTTTAGCCATATAATTCTTGTAAAGACAATTAACCTGCAAAGATACAAAAAAGAGCATAAAAGCACAAGAAAAAGGTAAGAAATCGCAAAAAAATGACAAGAAATGGACAAAAGATGGGATTCCGCTGGATTTTACCGTAAGGGAATGGAATTGGGCTTCAGCTCTAATCTGTCCTTTCCGCGGTGTGCCCTCTTTGTGCCTCGGGGCAGGCGACAACCGCACCGCGGGGTGGGTATGGGGCATTTTGTACCAGGGGTTTCACCCCTGGCTATTCCAGGGGCGTTGCCCCTGTCTATGGTCTTTTCGGCCCTACGGGCCTTACTCCGCCCTGTCGATGCGTTCCATCAATTGTCCACCAACGGACGCATGCGATGCGTCCCTACATATCTCCATATATTTACATCAAAAATTTCCGCATGGAAATTTTTACCTTAATACCGCTTTTGCGAATAGCTTGCGTGGAAAAACGAGGAGTATGGAGAGCTAAAAAGCCGACTGTTTGAGCTTGCTTTAGCAAGCGAGTTTCGGCTTTTTAGGCTACAGACGACCGTTTTTCAGCGAGCATATTCGCATGCGGAAAAGCCACTTTTCTTTGCCCCTTTCTTTTGTGGCTGCAAAAGAAAGGGGAAGAAAAATTTCACCATCTCTTTTTTGCAACTTTTCGCTCACTTTCGTCCACTTTTTGATCCGAAAGTGCAAATTGTCAAACTATTGATTTTTAGCAAATTAACAATTATTTTGCCATTGATTTTTCAGTTCAGGTGTTGTACCTTTGCGGAAATCAAAAACTAAATAAAAACTTATGGAAAAGAATCGTCCTCAATTGGGGAGCGGGCCAACTTATTCGGACTCCCCATCAGACAATGCCAATTCTTCTATTACGAGTAGCCCTACCGATACCCTTCGTACCTCGAAGAATTCGGATGCAAAAATAATAAAAATTCTAACACCAATAAAAGCAAACATTAAAAAATTCAAAAATAATGATTACCATATTGATTATTTTAGTGGCTGGAATGGTGCTTTGATTGGATTGCGAAAATTATTGCAATTGAACTATCGAGGAGGTTCTAACTACTCTAATTATGAAACACCAAGAGGCGTATTATCTTTACGACTATCAGGACATAATGCTAATGGCAACAATTTTTCACCCGAAAACATCAATATAAGTGTCTTTGTCGCTTTATTCGAATACGAGCATATTAAATCAAGCGTGAAATATACAGAATATAGAATCACGAAAGAAACGTACGACAAATACCCCAAAAAAGTTGTATACCCATAAGAACAGCTGTTATAAACAAGAAAAAGCTTATTTGGAAAAGGGAGCGAACCCCTTTAAAGATTTAACTCTTTGTGCCTTCTGCAATGCAATACGCTTACACTCCAAAAGCTTTTCACATTGCAAAAGTAGAAAAATTTCCAATACAAAATATAAAAAAACAAAAAATTGTCAGTAAATTTTATGGACACCGTATGAGAAGCCCAGTGGCCTGCACAGTGTTGCGACGCTGTTTGCATGGAAAAACGAGTCAAGAAAAAAGTGACGAAGAAGTTATCTATTTTTTGACTATCTTTGCACCCTCAAAATTCAGACCTAAAAATATAATAAAGTTGTAATATTTCTATAGTTCATAAACTCAAAATTCCACACTCAAACTGACAAATCACCATCATTAATTCTTGTTTTTAATTCTTAACTCCAAAAATATGACCAAACAAAAAGAACCCATCTGGCTGAAAATAGTCCGTATTGCGCTGGCCTGCGTATTTCTTTACTCCGGTTTCACCAAAGCCATCGACCCCGTGGCCACAGGCATCACCTTCGACGAATACTTCACTTCCTTCGGCATGAGCTTCATGCACCCGCTGTCTCTGTTTTTCGCTTTCTGCATGACCGCCGCCGAATTCACCTTGGGCTTCATGATGCTCTTCCGCATCAAAATCCGCTTCACCGCATGGTGCTACCTGCTTTTTATGGTCTTCTTCTTCTTCCTGACTTTATGGCTCGCCATCGCCGAACACCTGGAAGTGAACTACGGCTACAATTTCGGTGTGGTGCGCGACTGCGGCTGCTTCGGACAGGCTGTACACCTCAGCAATAAAGAGACCTTCCTGAAGAATGTGGTCATCATGATACCCACGCTGATAGTGTTCTTCAAACGCAAAAGCATCCCCGACATCCGCCTGACAGAACTGGGTCAGTGGTGCTTCGCCGCCATCGGTGCCTTAATCGTTTTCGGCTTGCAAGCCTATTGCTTCCGCCACCTGCCTATCATCGACTATAGCAACTGGAAAGTGGGCGAAAATGTGGCCCAGAACTTCATTGACAAACCCGCTGTGCAAGATATCGCATTTGTCTATCGGAACACCACGGATGGAAGCCTTATCACCTTGTCGGAGGATGAACTGATGACCATCGGCGATGAACAACCTGACTTCTACGACGTTTACGAATATGTAGATAGAAAAGACAGTATTATCAGCGAGTTTGAGAGAGCTCCCCATGAAGGTTTCAACATGTTGGACTCCACGGGTTCGGATATGGCCATGGAAATTTTCCTCAGCGAAGAACCTGCCTATATCTTCTTCATGCATAATCTGGATGAAACCAATACAAAATGCATTCAGAATGAAGAATTTAAGCGTATCGTGAACCACTGTCTCGAAAACGGTATCACTGTGGTGGGTGTATCTAACTCTGATGAGGAAACCATCCGGAAATTCCGCCAGGAAAACAACATTCCTTTCCCCATCTATGAAAATCACATTGACCCCATTAAAGGTCCTTTCATGGTACGCGACGCCGTCCGTTCCAACCCAGGCCTCATCATTATCCAAGGTGGTGTTGTGAAAGGAAAGTATAATTGGAGAGATTTCAGAAAAGTTGAAAACTGAAAACTGAAAGTTGAAAATTAGCAAATTAAATTTAGAATCAAGAACTAAGAATTTAGAACTAAGAACTTTTCATCATGAAAAAATTAGGAACCATAACCTTATTAGCATGTTTGACCCTCATGTTTACACAATGTGATAAAAAATCAGCTCCGATCAAATATCCCGAGGCCGCGATGGGCAGCGACACAGATGTTTATTTCGGTGTAAAAGTAGCCGATCCCTATCGTTGGCTCGAGAATGATACCGCCCCGGAAGTGGAGGCTTGGGTACAGCAGCAGAATGAAATCACCCAGAACTACTTGCAGAAGATTCCTTTCCGCGAGGATCTCAACAAGCGCCTGACAGCGATTTCCAACTACGAAAAGATTGGCGCGCCCTTCAAAAAACATGGCAAATACTATTTCTACCGCAACGATGGACTGCAAAACCAAAGCGTTTTGTATGTGAAAGAAACTTTGGACGGTGAAGCCGAAGTGCTGTTAGACCCCAACACGCTGTCGGACGACGGTACCGTGGCCCTCAACGGCATCAGCTTCTCGCACGACGGCAAATACTTAGCCTACACCATCTCCCGCAGCGGCAGCGACTGGGTAGAGATTTACGTGATGGACTTAGCTACCCGCCAGCTGAGCGACGACCACATCGAATGGGCCAAGTTCACCAGTGCGGCCTGGCACGGAGATGGCTTCTACTACAGCTGCTACGACCGCCCCGAAGCCGGCAAGGAATACTCCAACATGAACGAAAACCACAAGATTTTCTATCATAAAATGGGTACTGCCCAAGAAGAGGATGTGCTGATTTATGAAAATCCGAAATATCCCCAGCGCTTCTACGTAGCCAGCACCGATGAGGATGAAACCGTAATGTTTATTTCCGAAGATGGTTTTGGTGCAGGCAACAATCTGATGATGAAAGATTTACGCAGACCCAACGCCCCCGTTGTAGCTCTCACCACTGATGCAGATTTCATCTACTCACCCATTGAGGTCATGGGCAACAACATTTACATTTATACCAACTACAAAGCCCCGAAATACCGCCTGATGAAGGCTAATATCGACAATCCGAGAATCGAGAGCTGGACGGAAGTGATTCCGGAAGGAGAGAATGTGTTGAGTTCTGCCGAGATTATCGATGGCAAATTCGTTCTTTGCTACAACCAGGATTGCTCCGAGCACGCCTACATTTATACCTTGGAGGGTCAGAAAATGCACGAGGTGGAACTGCCTACCCTCGGCACTGTATGGTTCAGCGGCGACAAGGATGAAAAAGAAGTTTTCTACGGATTCTCTTCCTTCACCTTCCCTGCCACCATCTACAAATACGACATTGACAACAACAAATCAGAG
>CACXXY010000017.1:5713-28019 GCA_902771655.1 uncultured Bacteroidota bacterium
TACCTGACCGAGCAGATTTTCTTCACCAGCAAGGATGGCACCAAGGTTCCCATGTTCATCACCTACAAGCGCGGTTTGAACCTGAGAGGCAACAACCCCGTATTGCTTTACGGTTACGGTGGTTTCAACATCAGCCTGAATCCCTCATTCTCCACCATGCGTATTCCGTTCTTGGAGAATGGCGGCATCTATGCCCAAGTCAACCTCCGTGGTGGCAGCGAATACGGCGAGGAATGGCATCAGGCCGGCACCAAGATGAACAAACAGAATGTGTTTGATGACTTTATCGCCGCTGCCGAATACCTCATCAGCGAGAACTACACCAACCCGCAGAAAGTGGCCATCATGGGTGGTTCTAACGGCGGTTTGCTGGTAGGCGCCTGCGTCAACCAGCGTCCCGACCTGTACCGTGTGGCCATCCCGCAAGTGGGTGTGATGGACATGCTGCGCTACCACCTCTTCACCATTGGCTGGAACTGGGCTCCCGACTACGGCACCAGCGCCGACAGCAAAGAGATGTTCGAGTACCTGTACAAATACTCACCACTGCCGATCATGACGACCGTGTAGTGCCAGCACATTCCTTCAAATATACTGCCGCTCTGCAGGCTGCCAACACCGGCAACGCCCCGAAACTCATCCGTATTGAGACCAAGGCAGGCCATGGTGGCGGTATGCCCCTCAGCAAAGTGATTGAGGAATACACCGACATCTACGCCTTCATCATGTACAACCTTGGCATGAAGCCCAAATTCCAATAGACAAGTCATAGCGAAATATACTTGCGTCCAAGTCCTTTCTAAATAGATGTTTAAACTCTGCATAGAACCTAATTTCCAAAGAAAGTAATGACTAAAGTGCTGTTGCATTCATGTTGTGCCCCCTGCTCATCCGCTATTTTGGAGTGGATGCTCAGCCATGATTATCAGCCTGTCATCTACTATTACAATCCCAATATTTTTCCTGCGGAAGAATATGAAATACGAAAAAAAGAATGCAGTCGCTATGCCCAGAAGTTAGGTGTACAGATGATCGATGGGGATTACAACCATCAGCGATGGTGTGATGACGTAAAAGGCTTGGAAAGCGAGCCGGAAAGAGGAGCAAGATGCCTGCAATGTTTCAAGATGCGTCTTCTCAAAGCGGCTGAAAAGGCCAAAGAACTGAATATCAATTTATTCACCACTACTTTAGCCTCTTCCAGATGGAAAGACCTGAAACAAATTAACGAGGCCGGATTTTGGGCCGCCGGGCAAGTGGAAGGCACCCAATTCTGGGACAAGAACTGGCGCAAGGACGGCCTGCAGGAACGCAGAAACCAGCTGCTGAAAGAAAATAATTTCTACAATCAACAATATTGCGGCTGTGAATTCAGTTTAAAAGCGACAGCAGCAAAAATGCAAAAATAAAAAAACGACATGCCGCAAAGAAAAAATATATACAGAAAACTACTAATCCTGCTTCTGCTGGTGACCATCAGCATGAGCGCTTTCCCGCAGAAAGGCGGCTTCGGAGTGCCTAACCTGCAGAAATACGACAAGAAACTTTTCCATTTCGGATTCAGTATCGGTTATAATCTTTTTGATTTCAACCTGAAAAACAATGCCTACTATCCACAAAGCGACTCACTCTTGGTCATCAACACCAAGGCGGTCAGCGGCTTCAGTTTGGGAATTGTCACCGATTTGCGAATCTGGAAGTATTTCGATTTGCGTTTCATTCCAGGTCTCTCTTTCGGAGAGCGTGTGCTTAATTATGAATTTGCCAACCACGTAAGAGAAAATGACAAACAGCGGCGAGTGGAATCCGTTTACCTGGATTTGCCCCTACTGTTCAAAATCAAATCGTCCAGAATGCACAATGTCCGCATTTATGTTATCGGTGGTGTACAATACAGCCTGGACTTGATTTCCAACCAGAAGAAGCAATCCAAACGCCCCAATGAGATGCTGGTCAAGCTCAACAAAAACGATTTGCAAGGGCAGGTCGGCTTTGGTCTGGACTTTTATTGCACTTATTTCAAGCTGACCACTGAGGTCAAAATGGGCTTCGGCATGTTGAACCTTTTGGTACCCGAAAACCATATTTATACCAGCAATATCACTTCTGTAAAATCAAAAACATTACAAGTATCTATAATATTTGAATAATCATGGCAAACAACGAAGAACTTTTCAAACAAATCATTTCCCACGCAAAAGAATACGGTTTCATTTTCCCGTCCAGCGAAATATATGATGGCCTCAGCGCAGTTTACGACTATGGTGAATACGGCGTCGAGCTCAAAAACAATATCAAACAATATTGGTGGAAAGCCATGGTGCAATACCACGAGAACATTGTCGGTATCGACAGTGCCATCTTCATGCACCCCACTATCTGGAAAGCTTCCGGCCACGTGGATGCTTTCAACGACCCGCTCATCGACAACAAGGACTCCAAGAAGAGATACCGCGCTGATGTGCTGATTGAAGACCACATCCAGAAAATTGAGGATAAAATCAACAAAGAAGTTGAGAAAGCCAAGAAACGCTTTGAGAACTTCGATGAGGACCTGTACCGCAAGACCAACCAGCGTGTGGTGGAATATCAGCAGAAGATTGACGATATCACTGCCCGTTATGCCGACTTGATGAACAGAACCGATCTGGCCGGTTTGAAGGCGCTGATTGAGGAATTAGGTATTGTATGCCCGATTTCCGGTACCAAAAACTGGACCGACGTGCGCCAGTTCAACCTGATGTTCGCCACCCAGATAGGTTCAGTGGCCGAGGGTGCCGACACCATCTATCTGCGTCCAGAGACTGCCCAGGGTATCTTTGTCAACTTCCTGAATGTCTATAAGACCGGAAGAATGAAGATTCCGTTTGGCATCGCCCAGATTGGCAAGGCCTTCCGCAACGAGATTGTCGCCCGCCAGTTCATCTTCAGAATGAGAGAATTCGAGCAGATGGAAATGCAGTTCTTTGTCCGCCCGGGTGAAGAGCTCAAATGGTTCGACTACTGGAAACAGACCCGTATCAAATGGCATCAGGATTTGGGCATCGCTCCCGAAAACTACCGTTTCCACGACCACGAAAAGCTGGCTCATTACGCCAATGCCGCCACCGACATCGAATTCAAGTTCCCCTTCGGCTTCAAGGAACTGGAAGGTATCCACTCCCGTACCGACTTCGACCTCAGCCAGCATGAGAAATACTCCGGCAAGAAACTCCGTTTCTTCGACCCCGAGACCAACGAAAGCTATGTACCTTACGTCATCGAGACTTCTATTGGTGTCGATCGTATGTTCTTGGCCGTTTTCAGCCACGCCTACACGGAAGAAAAGCTGGAAGACGGTTCTACCCGCGTGGTGTTGCGTCTGCCCGCCAAATTGGCTCCTATCAAGGCGGCTGTTTTACCATTGGTGAAGAAAGATGGTCTGCCCGAAAAAGCCCGTGAGGTCATGGATATGCTGAAACCTTACATGATGTGCCAGTACGACGAGAAAGACGCCATCGGCCGCCGCTACCGCCGCCAGGACGCCATCGGTACACCTTATTGCATCACCATCGACAACCAGACGATGGAAGACAATACCGTCACCATCCGTGAGCGCGACAGCATGGAGCAGAAACGCGTGCCCATCAAAGAACTGCTTTCCGACATCAAATTCTAAAGCATTTTGCTCTCATGCCGCAACCTATTCTGCTGTTAAAAAACGGCATTCGACTTATACATAAAGAGATAAATTCGCCAATATCCCATTTCGGCATATTGGTGAATGCCGGCACACGCGACGAAGATCCTGACAAGATGGGCATCGCGCACTTTGTGGAGCATACCATCTTCAAAGGCACCCAGAAACGCAGCGCCCATCAGGTTATCCGACGCATGGAGGATGTGGGTGGCGACCTGAATGCCAGCACCTCCAAAGAGGAGACCTATTTCCACGCCTCCTTCCTCTCGCCCGACTATCCACGGGCAGTGGAACTGCTGGCCGATATTTTCAGTCACTCCACTTTCCCCGAGCAAGAGCTTGAGAAAGAGAAAGATGTGGTCATTGAGGAAATCAACTACTACAAAGATACCCCCGCCGAACTGATCGTGGATGATTTCGAGACCCTGGTGTTCCAAAATCATCCTATGGGGCGCAATATCTTGGGCACGCGCAAAGATGTGAAGCATTTCAAGCGCGAGGATATTCTGAATTTCATCCGGAAAAATTACGCGCAAAACAATCTTGTCTTAGCCTCTGCAGGAAATATCTCCGCAAAAAAATTATTGCAACTTTGCGAACGTTATTTTGCTGATGTACAATTAATTGATGCCCCAACTCCAAGAACCGCTTTCAACAACTATCAACCTCAACATCAGAGAATCAACAAGCACAGCAACCAATCCCACATCATGATGGGCAACATCGCCTACGCCATCACCCGTGAGGAGCGGACAGCTTTCCAGTTGCTCACCAATATTTTGGGTGGTCCGGGCATGAACACACGCCTGAACATGGCCATCCGTGAAAGCAAGGGCTTGGCCTACGGTGTGGAAGCTGTATATTCCCCTTTTTCAGACACCGGTTTATTTACCATCTATATCGGCTGCGAGCACGACACCATCGAGCAATGTGTCAACTTGAGTTATAAAGAACTTAAAAAATTGTGTCAGAACAAGTTGGGCACCATGCAGCTGCACTATGCCAAGAAACAATTCTTGGGGCAATTGGCCATCGCCAACGAAGCCAAACTCAATGAAATGATAGCCATGGGCCGCACCGCCCTCTTTTTCGACGAGGTGGAAAGCACCGAGGAATCCATTGAGAAGCTGAATGCAGTCACCGCGGAAGAGCTGCTTCACGCCGCCAATGAAATACTTATTCCAGACCAGATGTCCACATTAATATACGGAAAACCATGAAAGTGAAATCAGTCCTGTTTGTCAGCCTTGTCATCCTGCTGGCAGCCTGTTCTTCCTCAAAGAAAGAGGCAGAAGACGCTATTATCGCAGATGAGAATACGGTTACAGATTTTGCCTTGAGAATAGAACAAAGCGTACTGAACGGCAACCCCGACGTGTACAACAACGCCTTCGACAAAGAGTACCTGAAATCGCTCATCCGTGACAACTCTATTGTCAACAGCAGTCTGGATGCGGATTTTGGGCAAGAGTACTTTGAGAGCAATTTTCACACAGGAGACGAGGCGGTACAAGTGGTGGACAATGGCGGTGATTTCAAATTCGTGCGCTATTATATGGATGAAAAAGACAGTAGTCACCATATTGTGTTCAGGACGTACAACGACTTCATTCTTAACTTTATAGACTATAAAGTGGATACACTAGGAGGACTATTGGCCATCAAAGATGGTTTTATCTACAACACAGGCCGACAGTTTTCAGACATCATTCGGGAAAATGTCTTGCTTAACGTGCTGTACAAGACCAATCCTGAAGGCACCACCTCCACACTCAAACATATCAAAGAACTCGGAGACGAAGGCAAATACAAGGAAGCCATGCGGCAATTACACCAACATGAGGCCGAGCTGAATGAACTGTCGTATTATTGGCAGCTTTACATCGCCAATCTCTATCAAACCTGTCCAAAGTCACAATATATTGACTCGCTCAATCAACTGAAGGTAAAAGGATTGGACAATCGTATGCTCTTACTGCACCAGCTGATGTTTTACCTCAACGAAGGTATGACAGAATACTGTGGGGGCACCATCAACGAACTGATAGAGTATGCCGGAGACGACCCCATATTTTTGTTGATTTTCGGCAAGACCAACTTCTACGCCAAACATTACGGAACCGCTCTGGGATGCTATGAGACAGCGGCAGAATTTTTGCCACCTCTTTGGGATTTGTGGTTCAGCAAATTGGAATGTTATCACGCCATGAACGACAGTGAGCATTTCGGCCAATGTCTGGAAGAGGGTAAAAAGAACTATGGGATGACTGACGAGCAGCTGTCAGCGATAAAGGAAAGGCACTTTTCCAGACAAAAATAAGCGAGCAAATTACCTTTACCGGGTCCATGATTCAGTAGTTTGCCGTATTTTGTTATGGGCACCATCGAAAAAGAAAAATACAAAACACTCTATATCAACATAATACATCCAAAAACAACAATTCAACAAAATTTTACTCAAGTTATTGCTTATATTATATTTTTTTGTATTTTTGCAACCCGATTTTGAAAAGAATAAAAACAACAAAGAAAGATAAGAAATGGCAAATCACAAGTCAGCATTAAAAAGAATCAGAGCTAACAACAGAAAAAGATTGGAAAACAGATATTACGCCAAGACCATGCGTAATTCTATCAGAGACATGAGATTAGTTTCAGACAAAGCTGAAGCTCAGAAGAGACTGCCTTTAGTAGTTTCTTTGATTGACAAATTGGCAAAGAAAGGCATTATTCACAAGAACAAAGCCGCCAACTTGAAATCCGGTTTAATGAAAAAGGTGAACCAATTATAAGGGTTGATTGGTTTTTTTTCATATTTTTGTGTTGCGCAATATACAAGCAATTGTATATTGCGTTTTGCTTTAAATATATTTTGTATTTTTGCAACTTAATATAGATGCAAATTACAAAATAATGAATAAATACATCTTCTCCAGAAACACATTATTAAGTTTCTTCACCCTGCTTATATTGAATTGTTGCAGTTATGCACAGAATTCTGTAACACTGATATTTACAGGGAAGGATCAACATAACTCACATATTAAAATGAATGGTATAACCATTCAAAATCTAAGCCGTAATTGGCAGGAGACACTACTATTTCCTGACACCGTTTATACTTTAAACATTGGCACTGGGATTGATGACCTTCAACATGACGGCGAGACGAAGGTGATGCCCAACCCTTTTGCTGGACAAACCCGTGTGAACATTTTCTCCACCACAGACGAAGATGCACGAATGATGATAGTGGATATCAACGGGAGAAAACATGCCGACTATGCAGGCAGGCTTACTTCTGGTGACAATTATTTTGACATCACACTAACAACACCACAAACCTATATTTTATCCATTCGAACCAAAAGTCGCATTCGCAATTTGAAAATGGTAAACATCGGACATGGTGGAGCTAACAGAATCCTATATGTAAGCAACAGTCCTAAAGTGGTCAAGATAAACATTAAAGGATCATCCATACATGATTTCGAATTAGGTGATGAAATGTCATATACTGGATTCGCTCAGATATACAATCATATCATGCAAAGTATGCCAGTGCGACAAGAACAATTTTCAAGTGAAGAAATCACCCTGAGATTTGAGGGATATCCAATTGAAGTAACCACAGACTCGTTGACATTTGCCAATGACACCACCTTTGTATGTTATGGTACAGTAAACACCTATGGCTTCGGAGCTGTACAAACAGGATTTTGTTGGAATAGCCAGCCGAATCCCACCTTGGCCAACAATCACATTTCGAGTGGTATAGCAGAAGGTCTATTTACAAGTGTCCTAAACGGAATGAATCCTACTTCAAATTATTACATTAGGGCATACGCCATAAATGGGACTGATACAGCTTATGGTGGAGAAATCAATTGTCCACCTGCCTACTCTTTCACACACACAGATACTGTATTTCTCCCAGATGGTGTAGATTGTGGTAATGGGATGGGATGTGCCTATGAATCTTCCTTTGAAATATCCAGTTATGCCCCCACAAATACTATCCAAAGTGTTGAAGATATCTCATATGTACGGCTTAAACTTGAACATACCTATTTAGGTGATCTATACATTGCACTGACCTGTCCTCCCGACCCTGTAACGGGTGTCCGTAGAAGTGCTAAAATCCTGAAAAAGTGCGGTAATAATACAACAACACAATGCACAGGCCTTGTTCCATCAAACGGATGGGGATGGAATGCAACCACTGGCATTGGATCCGCTGCTGACTTTGGAGCAGCATTACACACTGATTACGGCGACGATTGTGATCCGAACACAAATCCGATGGGTACTCCCTGGAATTACTGTTGGTCAAACAACACCACTAATGGTTATCAATATGCTAATGGACAAGGATATGTATATGAGACTGTTAATCAAGGTCATCATCTTAGCAGCAGTGTTGACTCTTCCAATATGACCAACATGACTAATATCTACCATCCTGACGAGTCGTTCGCATCCCTTATCGGCTGTCCTATGAACGGCACATGGAGTATAACCATTATTGACGCATGGTATGGTGACAATGGTTGGAATACTGAAGGGGAAATTTCCTTTTACAGAAGAAACAGGACAATCACTGCTGACGCAGACCCTACCCTCACATATCCGTGCCAAAATATCACGACAGTGACAGATTTTGACGGCAATGTATACCACACCGTTGCCATAGGCAATCAGTGCTGGTTGAGAGAAAATATGCGCACTACCCATTACACCAATGGTGAAGTGATAAATTATGATAACGGGTTAAATGTGTCAACAGCCTGTTATTATATTCCAGAGAATATGGGAGAAGATTCTATAGCTGGATTTTTATATAACTGGACAGCAGTTATGGACAGCGCAAGTCAAGATGCAATAGGTACAAATCATATCCAAGGAATTTGTCCCTACGGATGGCATGTTCCCAGCGATGCCGAATGGATTCAACTAAAAGATTATCTTAGTTTTAACAATGAATACACCTGTAGCGAGAACACAAGCAATATTGCAAAATCATTGGCATCCAATATAGGATGGAATCATTCTGATAACATTTGTGCTGTTGGGAATAACTTATCATATAACAATTCCACCTCATTCTCCGCATTTCCCGCGGGCAGTGCATATGGGGTTTCATACGACTATAGCCGAAGTGCCAATTTCTGGACATCCACTCCATACAATAGTGACTATGCCTACTATCACAGCATAAATTACAATAATAGTTTTATAGAAAGAAACAGTTTTGGTAACAAATATAACGGCATGTCTGTCCGTTGTATTCGCAACGAGGGAGTACCCATTTTTTTGCCAAGCATATCCACCCTTGATGTTTCACAAATCACTGAATATTCAGCGCTTTGTGGAGGAGACATCAGTTCCACTGGAGGTGCAGCCATAACAGAACGCGGTATATGCTGGAGTACTTCTTATAATCCCACAATCAACGACAATCACATTATTGATAATAGCGGATTGAATACTTTCAGCTGTACTATGATGAACCTGGCATACAATACCACCTATTATGTCCGGGCATACGCTATCAATGAAGCCGGCATCGCTTATGGTGAGCAAAAAAGTTTCGCCACCCCTGCACCATCTATAACCGTGACAACTGCTCAAACAAGTAACATTTCCTGCCATTCTGCCATCAGCGGTGGTAATATCACAGCTGGGAATCCTTATGCTGTTAATGCCCGTGGCGTTTGCTGGAGTGCATTACATAATCCCACTCTTGCAAACAACCATACTATTGACGGCAGTGGTACTGGCAGTTTCACCAGCAATATTACCGGCTTACAACCCAGCACCACATACTATGCCCGTGCTTACGCCATATACTACAACACAGATACAGTTTATGGAGAACAACAGAATTTTGTCACTCCCAGCGACCTGCCTACAGTGACCACAGCTACCTTAAATGATATTTCTTATATTACAGCCACTTGTGGCGGTGAAGTAATCTATGAAGGCATTACCGCAGTTACAGCGCGAGGTATATGCTGGAACACCTCACCAAATCCCACCACCAACAGCAATCATACCGTTGACAGCAGTGGTTTAGGAAGTTTCACCAGTTATATCACTGGCTTGCAACCCAATACTCGCTATTACGTTCGCGCATACGCCACCAATAGCGCAGGCACAGCATACGGCACACAGCGATACTTCAACACCCTAGTTCCCACTCCAGAAGTAAGCACCAACACCGTCAGCAACATATCATATACTTCGGCCACCTGCGGCGGAGAAGTAACCAACGAGGGTTTCACCGCTGTAACCGCCCGTGGCGTTTGCTGGAGTACCTCGCAGAATCCAAGCGTAAACGACAGTCACACTGTTGACAGCAGTGGTGCCGGTAGTTTCACCAGTACCCTTACAGGTTTGCAACCCAATACCACCTATTATGTTCGAGCATACGCCACCAACAGTACGGGTACTGCCTATGGTTCCCAAATAAACTTTTCAACACCAATAGGTATAGCTCAAGTCAGCACAAACATTATCAGCGGCATATCAGATTCCTCTGCCATCTGTGGAGGAAATGTAACCAATGAAGCGGCTTACCCAGTAACCGCCCGTGGCGTTTGCTGGAGTACCACAACAAATCCCACGATAAATGATAGTCGGACCGTTGACAGCAGCGGTTTAGGCAGCTTCACCAGCCATATTACAGGCTTGCAGCCCAACATTCGTTATTACGTTCGCGCATACGCCACTAACAACTCAGGAACAGCGTATGGCACTCAACGAAGTCTTATCACTTCTATTACATCCCCATCAGTAACAACAACTACTGTAAGCAATATCACCTGTACTACCGCAGAATGCGGAGGAACTGTGTCCTCGGAAGGAATCTCTGGGGTAAGCGCCAAAGGCGTCTGTTGGAGTATAACTACTAATCCCACCATTGCAGATAGTATTACAATTGATGGCAACGATGTAGGTAGTTTCATTAGCCATATTACAGGTTTACAACCCAATACACGTTATTATGTACGAGCATACGCCACTAATAATACAGGCACAGTATATGGTATACAACGAAACTTTATCACACCTGTTGCTACGCCAGCATTAACAACAGCCACGGTAAACAATGTTACATGTACCTCAGCTTCTTGTGGTGGCAACATAAGCTTTGAAGGTATTTCTCCAGTAACTGCCCGTGGCGTTTGCTGGAGCACCTCACAAAACCCAACAATAAACGACAGTCTGACCGTTGACAGTAGCGGTCTGGGTAGTTTCACCAGCCTTATCACAGGCTTGCAACCCAACACCCAATATTATGTGCGGGCATACGCGACCAATAGTGCAGGTACAGCATATGGTACACAACAAAGACACTTCTCCACTCCTGCCGCAACACCCTCAATCTCCACAATAGGGATTACCCGAATATCCTTCACTTCCGTCACTTGCGGCGGCAATGTGAGCTTTGAAGGAATTTCTCCCGTGACCGCTCGTGGTGTGTGCTGGAGTACCTCAACAAATCCCACAATAAATGACAACCATACCATTGACAGCAGTGGACAAGGCAGTTTTACCAGCCATATCACGGGATTGCAGCCTATTATCCATTACTATGTTAGGGCATACGCCACCAACAGTGCAGGTACTGTGTATGGCAATGAAATAGAATTTAACACTTCTGATGGATTTCCCTGCCCTAATGACACCTCTCTCACGGACATTGATGGGAATATTTATAACACTGTACAGCTTGGCAGCCAGTGTTGGATGCGTGAAAATCTGCGTACCACACACTATAACAATGGCACCGAGATACCATTGTACAACAACTATGGAAACACAGCATGTCGATACTATCCGTATGGTAACGAAAGCAATGTACACATATATGGCTATTTATATAATTGGTATGCGACGATGTGTGGTTCACCATCAAGTAATACTAATCCCAGTGGTGTGCAAGGCATCTGTCCCAATGGATGGCATGTGCCGAGCGATGCTGAATGGACACAATTGACAAACTATGTGAGCAGCCAAAGTCAGTATCTCTGTGGTGGCGACTCAAGTTTTATTGGCAAGGCATTAGCAGCAGATACCGAAAACTGGAGTAGTTCCAATACCACCTGTGCAGTTGGCAATATGCCAAGCAATAACAATGCTACTGGATTCTCAGCCCTTCCCGCTGGCGACAGGACCGAAACCGGTTTCTATGGTTTAGGAGGATTTGCTACCTTTTGGACTACTACCGAATACAGTTCAGGCCGTGCATACGAACGAGATATTCCTTATTATCAGGCTATTGTTCGAAGACAAAACTTCGAAAAATATCGAGGGCAATCCGTCCGTTGTCTTCGTGATTAAAAGTAATTAACTGAATACAAACCATGAAAAATAAAGTTTTTTTTCTGATAATACTATTTTTTATAGTATTCAATGCTGTTGCCCAAAATGAGACACCAGACAACATAACATGTGGGCCTCTCATTGGTAATGGGTCGGGCACCTCCTACACCATTCCGTTTAACACCGACTACGACTATTCATACTCTCAACAAATCTATTCCGCCAACGAATTAGGTGTTTCTGCAGGAGCCATAAACTCACTAAGTTTTTGCTATTGCCATGCTACTCCCATCACAATGAGCCACATTACCGTATATATGGCCAATATCAGCAATAACACATTCGCCTCCAACAATAGCTGGATTCCTGCATCAGATTTAATACAGGTATTCTGCGGTAGTCTGATCTGCTCAAATTCCGACTCAAATCTTGTCACCATCGAATTTGACGAAGCATTTGAATGGGACGGACATAGCAATATTGTAGTAGCCATTCTAAACAATCAAGGATCTTCTTATAATTCAGATACCAGATTCAATACACATGTCACTACAGGCAAAAAGGCATTATTCACCTATCGATACGCATCGGCATACGATATTGCGAACCCCGGTTCCGGTACGTTATCATACCTCAGAAACCACATGCGGTTTTGTTTTAATCCCGCACCTTCTTGTTACAAACCCACACATCTTGAAATATCTAATATTACAGAAGAAGGGGCTACCCTCAATTGGCAAGCATTCAGTAGTAACGATAGTCTATGGGAAGTGACCGTAGTTCCTCTTGATAGTGGTATAAATATAAACACACCGATTTTCCCCATTAATAACACCACATATACACTTACAGGATTAAACGAAGATATGGCGTATGATGTGTATGTGCGTACAGTTTGTTCCGCGACCGACCATAGTGACTGGGTAAAGGTCTCTTTTAAAACAACTTGTTTCAGCATACAAGAAGATTTACCCTATATTGAAAACTTTATTCTCTATGGAACCGGAACAGATGCTTTTCCATACTGCTGGCAGCGTTCCTCCAATCACGCCTCCGTCAATTACCCCTATATAAGTGACATCAATGACTCATGCGGAGAATTGCTTTTCTACTCTAATGACAGAACATACTCATTAGCTGTTTCACGTGCGTTAAATTTGTCCGCACACCCCGCTGGCAGTCTGATTTTAACTTTCTGGATAGCAAATATGTATCTAAGCGATGGGAGAATGGATGTTGGCATCATGACTGATCCAAATGATTTAAATAGCTTTTCCTTACTAAAATCATACTATCCAACTGATTTTATCGAAACTACTGTTTTTCAAGAGGAAAAGATTGTTTTGCCAGGTCATTACCAAGACACCGTATATTTAGCTTTTTTAGCCCCTGCCAGCGGCAATAGTTACCACAGTTCCGCACTTATCTCACGTGTCAAATTGGACTATGCACCCTCGTGTTCAGCACCTTCCAACCTGATTGTTTCTCATGTGGAAGGCACTTCCGCCATCATCCATTGGGACGAAGCCATAGTCGGTGCCAACAACTACACGCTACTATTTGGCGAAACAGGACAGATTCCCACCACTATCATTGTCAGTGGAAATGAATATATGTTGACAGGCTTAAACCCCGGCACAACTTACGAACTCATGTTATTCTCAAACTGTTCTGAAGGACACGCTGATACTTTGACCAGCTATTTTAACACACGTATGTATGTAGAATGCATACAAGCAGATACTGTTGCCCCGGCCATCTCCGGAACCACGCATACCACCGATTATCATTTACCCATTAACAACGACAAACAATACTGTTATATCCAACAAATATATACTCCTGATGAAATCAACATTAACCACACACCTTCTGTCATTACTGCCATCGCATTCGATTATGCCTATACCCAACCCAATGCCAGCAAAAACAATGTGAAATTATATTTGGCACACCGAAGCACCAACAGCTTTGCCAACACCACAGATTACACACCCCTCAACGAAGCCACATTAGTTTATGAGGGTGACCTAATATGCTCTCAAGGATGGAACATCTTTAATTTCGACAACTACTTCAACTATAATGGTCACGACAATCTGGTACTTATTGTAGTAGATAATTCCGGCTGGTATGATGGGCCTGAATACGTATTCAACGCCCACACTTTGGACCGATATGCCAGTTTGTTTTACACCGCCTACGGCAGTTCTGGAGGAAGTGTCAACACCAATCCGCATAATGGGGTTCGTTCCTACAATAGAAGTGATGTTAAATTTTTCGGTTGTGCACAAACAATTCCAATTCCATGCCCTGGTCCATACGTTCATGTAAATCATACTGATTCTAATTCCATAGCCATTGAATGGCTTGCCAACGGCTCCGAAAACGAATGGGTTTTGGAGTACAAGGCAGAGGAAGCTAATTCATGGACATCCATTGGCCGTGTATACTTATCACCGTATACCATCCAGAATCTCCCTTCCGATGTCCATTATGACATCAGACTAAAAGCAGTGTGCTCCGACAACGACAGTAGCGAATGGATATATACCTCCGCCTACACACCCTGCGTTAGCATGGAACTTCCTATCGTCGAGGATTTTGAAAATTACAGTTCCAATGAAGTACCAGCTTGCTGGCTACGGCATTTCAATTACGAAGCAGCTCCATACTATAGTTCTTTACAAGCCCATTCTGGTTCCAATTCATTATATTTCGATTGTTCATTTTATGGAAGATATGCTTATGCCATCACACCCAAACTGGATGAAGGGATTGCCATGGACAGTCTGCAAATCATGTTCTATGCATATACTAGTACTGCTAGAGATTTCATAGAAGTGGGTATCATGTCCAACCCGGATGATCTCTCTAGTTTTACCTCTCTCGGGCAATTCAGCACCTCCTCCAGCAACACCTGGGAATCCGCCAAAATACTCTCTCGTGGATATACTGGCCATGGACGATATGTGGCATTTCGCGTACCACAATGGAATACTGCCAACAGTATCTTTATTGATGATATCAACATTCAGTATTATACTCCTTGTATGCATATTGATAGCATATATGCATACAACATTACCCCCACGACAGCCGACATCAGCTGGAATGCTGGTGACAGCGAAAGCCAATGGAACTATCTTGTCGGCCCCGCTGGCACTGTTGACCCAAACAATAGCAACCCCATTTTGGTCAATAGCAATACAATCAGTTTAACAGGTCTGACTGCCAACACCTTATATGACGTATATATACGTGCCTATTGCGGTGCGGGAGAACAAAGTGCCTGGATGTATTCCACATTCAGAACTGAATGTGAAGCTATTTCCATTCTTCCCTACGAAGAGAATTTCGACTCCTATTCGGGCACCACATCCACCTCCACTAACATATTACCTGACTGCTGGACAAGGATTTATGAAGGAACCAGTAACCCTGGTCTTCCCACAATTTACAACTCACCCTCCTATGCCAATAGCGGTAATAACAGTTTGTATTTCCAATGTTCTCTCCATACCTATGTAGACCAATATGCAATACTACCACAAATTGACACCACCGCAATCCCAATAAACAGTCTAAAACTATCTTTCAAAGCCCGTTCTGTTACAATCACTGAGCCTTTCAACATCCAAATAGGTGTAATGAAAGACCCCTCAGATCCTGCCACCTTCCAATTAATACAATCGATTATCTGTTATGAAACCACATACATCAATCAGGAGGTATTTTTCAACAATTTCAGTGGTTACGGTAACTTTATAGCTTTTAAAGTCGAATATCCTACCTCTTCAAACAATAATTACGGTTATGTTGATGATATATATTTGGAAGAGATTCCTTATTGTTTGCCTGTTCAAAACTTGAATGTAAGCCATATTGCAGGTGCTTCCGCATTGCTTTCTTGGGATGAAGATTTTGTCGGCACTGCCAACTTCTATTCCATAGAATACGCTGAAACAGGCCAAGACAACGGTTTCTTTGTATCCAATATTTCTGGAACATCCTTCATGTTGGACCAGTTAGAACCCAACACCAACTATGAGGTACATATCCAAGCCAATTGCAATAACAACAGTGTGAGTGATTGGAGTACGGTATCTTTTACCACTGGATGTTTGGCAGGAGGTGTAACTCCCATTGGAAATGGTAACTCCACTAATAATATCATACCTTCATACAGTTCCTATAATTATGGTTATTCTCAACAAATTTTCACAGCAGCGGAAATTGGCAGTGCAGGCGACCTCTCTTCCCTATCTATTGATATGTCTAATGTAACACAATCCAGACGCTATAGAATATACCTAATGCACACCACCGCGACAACACTATCAACCTGGCAACCAACCAATAATGCACAATTGGTATTCGACAATGAACAAGTACTGGTACAAGGGTGGAATACCTTTCATTTTTCTGCCCCATTTACTTATAATGGCATTGACAATTTATTATTAATCTTCATTGATATAACTAATAATCACACTTCTTTTTTGTCTTACGACCTCAACAGTTTTTATGTTCACAATGCGACCTCGAATTGTGCACGTTATATTTATAGTAATGACACCCCATACAGTATCAACACTATTCCAACTTCCGGCACACAAGGAAATTTGAGTATCCGCAACAATGTCATATTCGGAGGTATTTGTGACAACACTGTAAATTGCTACATGCCAAATATCTATATTGACCATATCAGTGACACTTCTGCCGATGTGATATGGGCTTCCGGTTATGACGAAAACGCATGGGAACTGGAATACGCTCTCTTTGGCGATTCAGTATGGACACCCGTTATCAATCCCACTGGCGGTATAGTTACCCTCAACCAACTAAGTCCTTATACGAACTATCAGATAAGGATGCGCGCAGTATGCTCTTCTGACCAAAAAAGCGAATGGGCCCTGACTGATTTTACTACTGAATGCGCTAAACTCTCCATTCCATTTTCTGAAGACTTTAACTCATGTAACATTGCGACGGGCTCTTTAAGCACACAGTTTCCCGATTGTTGGACCAAATATGATGGTTTCAGCACTATCTACCCATTTGTTACCCATTATAACAATTATGGCACCACTGGTAATTTTCTGGCATTCTGTTCAACTCCAAGCACCTATAACATTGCGGTTATGCCTGAGTCTGCAATTGATGTGAATTTACTGGAAGTTTCTTTTTATATGAGAACCAACAAATTAAGCAATGGTATGATTGTGGGCATCATGACAGATGCGTATGATTTCGATGGTTTCGTTCCGGTTGACACATTTTTCTGCACAACGACTAATACCTTCGAATATATGATTGTCGGTCTTGATTCCTATTTGGGAACTGGCAAATACATTGCATTCAAAAACTGCAATAGCACTACTGAACGTCTCTACATGGATGATGTAAAAGTAACGATGATTCCGAGTTGCCGGTGTCCACTTCATATTGTTGTCACCGACATTTACAAAGATTCTGCTGTGATTGCTTGGACAGAAAGAGGTTCAGCCACTGAATGGATAATTGAATACGGCCCTTCCGGCTTCACCCTGGGTACGGGCACCACCATACAAGCCACACAGAATCCATATACTCTGACAGGTCTCTATGCTGGCACTGGATATGACGTTTACGTACGTTCCAACTGCGGTGGAGGGGACCTGAGCGAATGGGGAGCAAATCATGTGTCATTCGGCACATACAATTGTACACCTGCTCATCAATGCGAATACAGTTTCATTTGTGTTGACAGTTATGGCGACGGTTGGAATAATGCATACGTCTGCATACAGCAAAATGGGGTACAAATAGCCAATGCAAAAAACACTTCGAATGCACCTCAGAACCCCACCCCCACAATTGATACGGTCGGTGTGATGCTATGCGACTTGATAAATACGACAATAATTTGGCATTCTGGAAACTACGACAGTGAAGCCAGCTTAATAATTCTGAAGCCCAATGGGGACACTCTATACACTCACACAAACATGTCAAATATCGGCTCCGATACTCTGCTGAACTTCATCACAAACTGCGATGGTTTTATACCTTACGTTTGTGAAATGCCTATGTACGTCACAGTTGATTCTGTTAGTCAGAACGGTGCAGATATCAGTTGGACAACCGGTTACGTTGAGACCAAATGGAACTTGCAGTATAGGGAAGCCTCTGCCACTTCCTGGGGCGAAAGTATTCCTCTGACAAGTCCTCACTACCATATTTCTGGCTTGATGGCAGAAACCGAATATCGAGTACGTGTACAGGCAAACTGCATAGATACGCTCAGCGAATGGACAAATCCTATCAGTTTTTCCACCCAAAGTAGTGATGATGACAGTGTTAGTGTTGCTAATACCATTTTGGCCCACAGTATCAGTTTGAGGCCGAACCCCGCCGACCAATACATAGAGCTGAGCATCAACAGCCCAATTGAAGTGAAAGAAGCCCTGGTTTTCAATGTTTTCGGCCAACTCATCCAAGCTGTCCCGCTGACCGACAACCACGCTCGTATTGATCTTAGCAGGATGGCAGCCGGCATGTACTTCGTACGCATCAGCAACACAGGTGCCACTAAGAGATTCATTAAGCGTTAAATTTCATGCAGGATGTTGCGCTACAGTAGCCGTGACACAATACGTTTTGCTTTAAATAGGTTTTAGGTTATAGGTTTTAGGTGTTAGTAGTTGATTAACTGAAAACTGAAAGTTTTTAAATGTGCTAATTAACAATGTGCTAATGTGCCAATTGTTTCAGTTAATAGTTGATAGTTGATTAACTAACTATTAATTTCTAACACCTAACACCTAATACCTGACCACTGACCACTGACCACTGGCACCTACAGTGCCTGCCTAATACGAAGCAATTTCACCAGCAGGTCGTGCAACTGGTCTAAGGGCAGCATATTGGCGCCATCAGACAGGGCTTTGGCGGGTTCGGGATGGGTTTCCATAAACAAGCCATCGAAACCGACAGCGACAGCGGCCTTGGCCATCGTCTCGATCAAATCCGGACGGCCACCAGTCACACCTTTGGGTTGGTTGGGTTGCTGCAAGGAATGCGTGGCATCGAAGACCACGGGACAGCCGTTCTTCTTCATCTCTTTGATTCCCCTGAAATCCACTACCAAATCGGTATAGCCAAAGCTGGTACCACGCTCTGTAATCAGCACCTGATCATTACCTGCGGCACGCACCTTCTCTACCGCGAAACGCATCGCCTCAGGCGACATAAACTGTCCCTTCTTAATATTGACAATTTTGCCTGTTTTTGCGGCTGCCACTAGCAAATCTGTCTGCCGACAGAGGAATGCCGGTATCTGCAGCACATCGGCCACCTGGGCCGCCCATGCAGCCTCCTGCTCCGTGTGAATATCTGTCACTATTGGCAGGTCTAAATCCGCTTTTACCTTTGCCAGCACCGCTAAAGCCTGCTCATTGCCAATTCCTGTGAACGAATGCAGCGAAGAACGGTTCGCTTTTTTATAGGAAGCCTTGAAATAGTAGGGAATTTCAAGTTCCACGCATATTTTTTTGATTTCGCGAGCGATCAGGAGAGTGATTTCTTCTCCTTCCACCACACAAGGGCCAGCGATTAAAAAGAAGGGGGTGTTCATTTTTATAGGGGTTAGGTTTCAGGTTACAGGGGTTAGTGATTAGGGGATAGTGAATAGGAGGGAGGATTCATAATTCATAATTCATAATTCACAATTCACAATTCAGATTTAAATTCCCCTTCTATTAGATTCGACGAACGAGCGAGTACAGAGCCAAGCTTGCTTGAACTATGTCGAGCGAGGAGGAGAAAGAGGGCGAAGCCCACAACAGGTGGCCGAAAGCCGGGTAGTGACTTATACATCATTTCTACTTCAATTGTCAACTGTTAATTATTAATTGTTAACTGTCAATTGTTCTAGCTTCGGCGGGAAAATTTGGCGGCGATATAGAGGAAGATACTGATTAGCGAATAGAGTATGTCGATAAAGAATATATGCGGTATGATGTCTTTTTCTTTCAGTTTTGCGGCGGAGAAGCCAAAAATGAGATACTGGCACAAAGTTTTGAAGGCGAACACCGACAATGTGGCGATGAGGAAGGGCAAAATTCTCACTGAAAATCCGATACTCAAGCCCAAAAAGACAAAGAAAAGAAGGTTCATCAGACTATAGGTTCCCAAAAGGAAACGCACTCCCGGCTTGTAAAACGGACGAGTGCTTAGATATCCTTTCTTTTCCTTGAACCAGCGGCGGAAGTTCACCTTTGGCCGGGCAATGGTATAAGACTCGCTAAAATATTCTATATCAACATTTTTATCGGTAGCAGCACGACCGATAAAGATGTCATCATCACCATACGCGATGTGATTATGGGAGGCAAAACCACGTTGTTTCATGAACAGGTCTTTGGTATAAGCCAGGTTCTGTCCCCTTCCCATATAGGTCATCTTGGCCAGGGAATAGGAAAAATACTGGATTGCCGTTTGCAAAGAATCAAAACGTAACAGCTTATTAAAGAGCCCTTTCTGTTTTTCGTACGAACAATAACCCAATACGATTTGCTTGCCATTCACAAAATGCTTGGCCATATTCTGGAGCCAATAAGGCGATGCCGGCATACAATTGGCATCTGTCAGCACTATCAGCTTGTGTTTCGCCTCCTTAATACCGATTGAAAGAGGGAATTTTTTACCTTTAATAGTTGTGACAGAAGAGTTTAGATCAACAAAAACCAGATGAGGATACTGTTTCTGATAGTCCTCGACCACCTGTGCCGTCTCATCATGAGAGTTGTCACTCACCACGATAACTTCATAGTCATTGTATTGTTGCGTAAGTATGGCAGGAAGAGTTCTGCTGAGATGATGCGCCTGATCGCACGAAGTTATGACGATTGAAATGGGATCCTGACGGTAATCCTTAATCTTTTTGGGCTTATGAAACGCAAAACGGGCAAAGATTATTCCATAATACAACAAGAGAAAAAATGCTGTTACAGAAAAGCATATCAGGAAAATAAGGGGCAGGTTTAAAGGTAAGACAGTTGCCATATAGCGATGTTAATATTAAATACAAAAATATTTTAAAGTTTAGGATTTTTGATGTATTTTTGCCGAAAAATACTAACAAAATGCAGTTTATAATTCAACATACCGACCCGAAAAGCTCTGCCAGAGCAGGATTGATTCACACCGACCATGGCGACATTGAGACCCCGATTTTCATGCCTGTAGGCACAGTAGGCGCCGTCAAAGCCGTACACATCAAGGATGTGCGTGAAGATATCAAAGCCCAGATCATTCTCGGCAATACCTACCACCTGTACTTGCGTCCCGGATTGGAGGTATTGGAAAACGCCGGCGGACTGCACCGTTTCAACGGCTGGAACCGTCCCATACTGACCGACAGCGGTGGCTATCAAGTGTTTTCGTTGAGTGCACGCCGCAAAATCAACGCCGAGGAAGGAGTGTGGTTCCAATCGCATATTGACGGCTCAAGGCACCTGTTTAGTCCCGAGAAAGTCATTGACATAGAGCGCACTATCGGCGCTGACATTGTGATGTCGTTTGACGAGTGCACCCCCTACCCTTGCGACTTCGACTACGCAGAGCAGTCGATGAAAATAACCCACGGCTGGCTGGAACGTTGCTGCAAGCATTTCGACGAGACCGAGCCGAAATACGGCTATTCGCAGACGTTGTTTCCCATTGTACAAGGCAGTGTGTTTCCCGAACTTCGCAAACGCTCGGCCGAGTTCATCAGCTCTATGAACCGTGAGGGCAACGCCATTGGCGGTGTATCGGTAGGCGAACCCACCGACCTGATGTACGAAATCACGGAGTTATGCTGCCAGCTGCTACCCAAGGACAAGCCCCGCTACCTGATGGGCGTAGGCACTCCCGCCAACATCATTGAGGGCATTTCCATGGGTGTGGATATGTTCGACTGTGTGATGCCCACCCGCAACGGCCGCAACGGCATGATTTTCACCTGGGACGGCATCATGAACATGCGCAACGAGAAGTGGAAAAACGACTTCACCCCGATAGACGCCAACAGCGACCTGTTCGCCGACCGCGAGTACACCCGCGCCTACTTGCGCCACCTGTATGTCTCTGACGAGATTTTAGGTCCCATGATTGGCAGCATCCACAACCTGCATTTCTATCTGGACTTGGTGAAGACCGCTCGCAAACACATTGCGGACGGCACTTTTGCCAGCTGGAAGAATGAGATTCTGCCGAGAATTTCGCAAAGACTGTAATTCCAGTGATCAGGGGTCAGGGATTAGTGATTAG
>CACXXY010000018.1 GCA_902771655.1 uncultured Bacteroidota bacterium
GGAGGCCTGAAAGGCCGACAATAGCTCAGCACGGGGTGAAACCCCGATGTAACGAAGCCCACCCAACGATTTGGAGGCCTGAAAGGCCGACAATAGCTCAGCACGGGGTGCAACCCCGATGTAACGAAGCCCACCCAACGATTTGGAGGCCTGAAAGGCCGACAAGAAAAAAAAACAGAAATAGCCTTAGAAATCAATCAGCTGCAGCTTCTGGCGTTCGCTTTCGGAGGCAGTGAGGTTAAAGTGCCACCATTCTGAGCGGATAATGTGCAGACCAGCGCCCGTCATCACCTTGCGTAAGAGCAGTCTGTTTTCCAGTTCACGCTTGGTGATGCGGCCTTCTGCCAACAGTTGCTGTTCATTATCCGTATTGGCTTCCACGCCGAAATAGTCGTATTCCGAGCCCATGGGCAACGGACGGCCGGTGCAGTCCATTAAGGTCACATCGACGGCAGCCCCATAGCTGTGCATACCGTGCCCCCTGTTCGGATTGCTGATGTAGGGCATCATTTCTGTACCTTTCACCATGTTCCACATTTCGTGTTGAACACTGACCGGCCGGGATGCGTCATATATCAACAAATTCAAGTCTGGTCGGATTTTCTTCAACGCCCGCTGCGCATTCAGCACTTTCTCCGCCATTTCGGGAAGCATAAAAGCCTTGTTCAAATCATGATACAACTGTTTGCCTAAGAAATTATATGGAGTGGCATACACCAGATGCACGGCAATGGAAGAATCCATTTCGGCGATATCCACCAAACCCATAGCGCGAAGCTTGGCTTCTGTTGGTGTATCCGCATTTTCATTCTCATTCCCTAAAGTATCAACCACAACCATCTGTTGTTCATCAACAGCTGAAACCTCTTGTTGGTTCCGTTGAGAACAGGCAAATAGCAACACTGCGGCTGGCAACAGCCAAAAAAACCACAACTTCTTCATCCGCTTCAAAATGCTGTTAGATTTTCTGCAATTTAGAACCTTCTTTGGTATCCACAATCGTGTAGCCTTTTGCCTTGATGGCGTCACGGGCAGCATCGGCTTGCGCCCAGTTTTTTTCTGCACGGTAGCGGTTACGCTGATCCAGCAGTTCCAGTACTTCAGCGGGAATCTCGACATCAGCGGGCTTTTCAGGCTCTGTTTCTGTCAAGCCGAACACCTTGTCAAATTCCATTAACAAAGTATATTTCTCATCATTATTGATGTTCTTGTCATGAATCAGATTCCACATGGTAGCCAAGGCCTGCGGTGTATTCAGGTTATTGAAAATACCTTGTTTGAACTCATCAAGATATTTTTTGGAGGCCTCGCTCAACTGAGCCAATGGCAATAACTGAGGGTTTTCGGCTTTCAAGTTGTCCATAAACGCGCACCACTTGTTGTAGGCATTGTTGGCGCCCATCAGGATTTCCTTGCTATAGAGCAGCTGTTTACGGTAGTGGGCGTTCAAGCACAAATATCTGAATGCCAGAGGTTTGATGCCATATTCACGCAAAGTGTCGATATTCACCACATTACCCAGCGACTTGCTCATCTTTTCGGCATTGCTCATGGTCAGGAACTCGCAATGAATCCAGTAATTCACGAAAGTCTCGCCAGTGGCGCATTCCGACTGGGCAATTTCGTTGGTATGGTGGATGGTCACATGGTCGATACCACCTGTATGGATGTCAAAATGATCACCCAGATACTTCATGGACATGGCGGAGCATTCGATATGCCAACCCGGGAAGCCTACGCCCCAGGGAGAATCCCATTCCATGTCACGTTTTTCTGTCGGTTTGGAAAATTTCCACAGTGCGAAGTCGGTCTTGTTGCGTTTCTCCGACATATCCACACGGATACCCGCTTGCAAACCTTCAATGTCGAGGTGGGCAAAATCGCCGTAATGCGGGAACTTGGCGGTATCGAAATAAATACCATCAGAAGTACGGTAAGTGTACCCCTTCTCTTCCAATTTCCTCACCAGCGCAATCTGGTCGGCGATATGCTCAGTAGCCTTACATGCCATGGTTACAGGCAGCACATTCAGCGATTTGGTGTCTTTGAAAAACTGCTCGGTCCAACGTTTAGAGATTTCCCAAGCGGTCTCATGGCTCTCACGGGCAGCTTTGGCTAATTTGTCCTCACCTTCGTCGGCATCGCTGGTCAGATGCCCCACATCGGTGATATTCATCACATGATTCACTTTGTAGCCGGCATACATTAGCACACGTTTCAAAGTGTCGGCAAAAACGTAGGCGCGCATGTTACCTATGTGCGCTCTACCATATACAGTAGGTCCGCAGGAATACATACCTACTTCACCTTCTTTAATGGACTTAAACTCCTGTAATCTACGACCTTTGGTATTAAACAGAATGACTCTTTCCAAATTCTCCATAGTATTTTTCTTTCAGATTTATATTAACCTGCAAAATTACACAATTTTCCCGACATACAAGCAATTACATGATTTAAAATATAGTGACTGCGCTCAAGGGGAGTCTCACTTCGTTCAAGGGGAGTCTCACTTCGCTCAAGGGGAGTCTCACTGTGCTCGAAGGGAAATTAATCTTGTACACAGCGGACAGAATAGGCACCTGATTTGTTGCCCGAATAGCCATAGCGCAGCACTTTTGGGTTGCCGTAATACAAGCTCCTGATCCATGCACTGGTGGCATTCACTTCTGTCGAAGTCCAGAAATTGGCAGTATAGTTAAAATAGGTATAAACATTGTCGTAGAAACTGCCCGCTGCCAGAGTACCGAAGCCCGTCGCATTGTTCAAGCTGGGATTATTGCCCACAGCATAATTGTTATTACTTGATTTCCAACCCGTTGTGGATGCCAATGCTTTAGCGATATATTGGACATCATTCCCTTGCACAAATCCGCTTTGACTGCTGACATAATTAGTGAGTTGAGTCCACTCGGCATCGTTAGGCACATGCCAGCCATCAGGGCAAACACCCTGTTTCACAGTATTTTCCACAGTACTTGAACCTGTTCCAACAGCGGCAGCATAGTTGTACAGATACCCACAGGTGCTCACATTTGACTCTTTGCCATTCGGCAGATAGCGATAGGCTACGCCAAAAACGGTTGAATCGCCCAGAGGAATTTCCGTGCCATCGGCATAATGTGTCGTGCGAAGATTCTCAGCCATCCACAACTGTTCTCCTATCCGTACCGCATCATACACATTCCCGTCTATATCCGAAACCGCGTTGGCCACCACCTGGGCAGTAGAGGGATACAAATGTATCTGCATGGTCAAATCCTCCTGTACCGTTGGTTCTTGGTTCTGCGGATCCTTATTTTCTTCTTTCTGGCAAGCGAATAAAACAAATGCCAATATACAAAAAAACAAACATATTTTCTTCATAAACATCTATATTTCAAAACTATACTATCAATTTTCGAATTATCATTTTTCAATCTTGATTCATGATACACCATCATCCTATTCTCTCACCTGTTTCACGAAGTCGAAAGTAAGCAGACGGGTGGCAAAACCAAGTAACAAAGCGAAAACACCACAAATCAGCAATGCCCAGAGGACATGCCCGTTGAAATGCCGCGAAAAAAGCCACACCACTGGTACCAACACCACAGTAAACACCAGGGATTGCCACAGTGGCAAAGAGCCCACAGGCACTTTCAACTGGCGGAAAGCAATGACCACCTGTAGCACCGCCACTACCGACTGGGTGGAAAGGCTGGCGATGGCCGCTCCCTCCGCCTGCATTTTGGGAATCAGCAACAGGTTGACCGCCATATTCACCACAATACCCGCTATTGCCGTGATATTCAGCAGCTTCATATTTCCATTAGCAGTCAGCATCGTACCAAAAATGTAAGTGAACGAAATCGGGATAATACCCACAATCAAAAAACGGAACACTGCAGAGCTTTCAAGCACATGTTCCTTATACAACAAATCCAGCACCGGAAATCTGAAGCACTCCAATAGCACCACCGAAGTCACCGAAAACAGAAACAGAAGCGAGAAAGAGGATTTGACGATAGGCGTAATATTCTCGTTGTTCTTCAACATTTTGGAAAACAGCGGCAGCAAGATGACCGAGAACAAGTAGGCAATCATCACCAAAGCGTCCAGCAAACGGAAGGCTGAAGCATAAATACCTGCTTCAGAGGCACCTACACCCACTGGCAGCAATCGTTCCAACATCACCGAGTCAATACGGTTGTAGAAAGACATCAGCAAGAACAGGATAGCGAATGGAAGGCTTTTCTTCAGTATCATCAGGAAGAAAGTGGGATTCCAGCTCAAGCGCTTCACCCTACCCTTAGCCACCACAATAGCCAATGCAGTCAATGCGGTCAGCACGTATGCCACAGTCTGGCAATAGATAAACCACTCGATGCGAAAAGGCTCGTTCGTCACCCCTCCCCACAGCAAAATACCGCAAATGATAATCATCAGCAGTCGGTCCATCACCGACAAGCAGCTGTCCGTCTTGAACATCAGCAGGGCTGAAATATTCGAGCGAAGATACAGGATAAACGCATTCAGGAACTGGTTAATGGCCATCCAAAACAGGAACCACAGCTGAAGCCCCCGGTAACCGATAATCAAGGCCACCACAAAAACAACCGCCATATATACCACACCCAGAAGGAGTTTCAGTGTAATGATGCCCGACAGATGCTTATGCAATAGTTGCTGATGCCGCGCGATATTCCGGTTGTTGAAATTGGTGATGCCCATGTCCAACAACATGTTGAACAGATAGGTAAAATTGAAAACCGCGAAATACAAGCCATAACTTTCCGCCCCCACGCTGTTTTGCACCCCAACATCAATGCCCAAAATCCAGAATGGCTTTATCAGCAGATTCAGGAAAATCAGCAATACAATGTTGAAAATGAAATCCTTCTGTTTCACTTGACGGCCACTTTTTTATCTTTGCGACAACTTGCTATTTATTGTTTTTATTATACAAGCCTGAAGGTTTCGTTCTTCCCCATGCTATCGGCTTATAATCAGGATCATACCAGGTTTCTTTCACCTGATATTTATGTTTGGCTTTCACCCAGTCGCGATAAAACTCATCGATTTCATCCAAAGTATAAGGCAAAATAGCCGCCACCTCATGGCCAAAATTCTTCATGCGTTTGAACCTATAGGAATAACCGTATTTCTCGAATTGCGGAACGATTTTATTGCTGCCGAAAAAACCTATATTGGCAAAGGCTATCTGATTATAGTTCACCAACTGGTCCTCTGTACCATGATAGAACAAAGTTGGGGCGGGATTTCCGTCAGCATATTTTACTTTCCCGTTGCGGGAGAGGATGGCGCCTGCGTAAGAGATAACCGCAGCATAGCGGAAATTGGCAGGCAACAACTTGGCGGTCTCATGCTGGTTATGCAACCAATAATCGGCCTGCAGCGCAGTAATAGCTCCGGCGCTGCCACCTGAGATCATGATTTCCTTCGTATTTATGTGGAATCGGGGAGCGTTTTTGCACAGGTAGGCCGTGGCGGAATACAAATCCTCTACCGCCAGGCGGATAGCATATTCCAAGGTATTTACCATAGAGATACCCATACTCTTGACACCTTTCAGTCCCAGACGATAGTCGATAGCCACCACCACATAGCCTCTTTCCGCTATTTTCTCAAAAGCCTTGACCATCATAGGTTCATCGCGGCGGCCACCAATAAAGCCACCTCCGAAAACATAGACAAAACAAGGGAAGCCAGTATCCGGAGGGGTTACTGTCGGCATATAAACATCCAACAACAGATGATTGGTATCTTTTATCGCAAACTCTTCCGTGAAATCAGCCTGAGCGAAAACGGATAGTGAAAACAGCAGCAGGCTAAAAAAAACAATTATTTTTCGCATAATACATTATTTATAAAAAATGCAAAGTTACGGAAAAAAAATATAACGATATGCAGCAATGGAAAATTTTCACATCGCGATTTCAAAAGAATGCCAAACCTTCATTCCTCCTGGATCAATCTTCCGTTTATTGTTCCGGCATACTGTCTTTCAGATACGATGCCGTGACAGAATGGGGTGCATGCAGGAGTTCTGCGGGAAGGCCGGCAAACAACAATCGACCTCCATCCTCGCCGCCACCTGGCCCCAGCTCTATGATATAGTCCGCTTCTTTCATCACGTCAAGGCTATGCTCAATCAATATCAAGGTATTGCCGGCATCGGTCATCTCGTGGAACAGTTTCAGCAAGCGGTGCACATCATCCAAATGCAGGCCATCGGTAGGTTCGTCGATGATGAAAACCTCTCCCTTGCGGTGCAGCTGGTCGGCCAGTTTGATGCGTTGCAGTTCTCCCCCACTCAATGTGGTCATCGTTTGGTTCAAATGCAGATACCCCAAGCCCACCTTACGCAAGGCCTTCAGCTGAGGATGGAAAGGCTGTCCCTCAAAAAATTCGACAGCTTCTTCCACCGACATATCCATCACTTCGGCGATATTTTTGCCTTTGTATTTATACTGAAGCACTTCCGCGGCGTATCGACTGCCATGACAAAGCTCGCAAACCGTCTCTATGGATTCCATAAAGGCCATATCCGAGACTATCACGCCCTTGCCTCCACAGGCGGGACATGCGCCTTTGGAATTGAACGAGAACAGCTGCATATTCACCTTATTAGCTTGGGCAAAGAGCTTACGAATAGGATCAGAAATATCCAAATAAGTAGCAGGCGTAGAGCGGAGATTGATACCGATATTTTTCTGTCCGATAAAGATAGTCTCCCTGTCACAATGGTTCTGGAAGAACTCCATAAGAGAACTTTTTCCCGAACCTGCGACACCCGCGACCACAGTCATCACTCCTTGTGGAATATCCACCGACAAGTCTTTCAGATTATGCAAATCGGCGTGACGAACAGGAAACCACCCATTGGGCTGGCGGGGATTGGCCTTCAATGCCGACTTATAACGCAACATCCGTCCCGTAATGGTATCGGACTGTAACAAAGCGTCATACGATCCTTCAAACATGATTTCGCCACCATGGACGCCAGCCATTGGTCCCATATCCACCACATGGTCGGCCATGGCAATGATTTCACGGTGATGCTCCACGATAAGCACCGTATTGCCATGGTCACGCAAATTCCGCAGCGAGTTTTTCAAACGGGCAATATCCTGCGGATGCAGTCCCACACTGGGTTCATCCAACACATAAACCATATCGGTCAGCGCGGAATTGATATACTTGGCAATCTTGATGCGCTGTGCCTCACCTCCGGACAAAGTTCCTGTGCCACGACTCAAAGAGATGTAGCCCAAGCCGATGTCATTAAGCGCTTGCACTCGCCTCATCAGCTCACGTTTTATATCCACTGCCAAGGGATCGTCAATAGAATTTATAAAATCCGACAGTTCAGAAATGGGCATATCCCCCACTTCCGCTATATTTTTGCCATTGATGCGGCAGGACAGAATCTTCTCATTCAGTCGTGTGCCTTTGCAGTCGGGACAGGTTCCCATGGTAAGCATCGGATTCAGCACCGCGGCATGCAACAATCCCTCTTCAGAGTTGATAATGCTACGGTACATACGGGGGATCAAGCCCTCATATTTGGCGGTCTTAGGCCAGTTGGAAGGCGGATTTTTCAGTTTTATCTGAGGGGAGTTCAGAAACAAATCCAATTCCTCCGGAGAATAATCCTTGATTTTCTTGTCCAAATCGAACAAACCGCTATGGGCATATCGGATCCAGCGCCAGCCACCTTTGCCGAAGGCTATGTAATGGATAGTATCCTCATCATTCAGCGACTTGTCAAAATCCACCAGTTTGTGGATGTCCAACTCACGGATTTCGCCCAAGCCTGCACAACGAGGACAACTGCCAGCAGGATGGTTGAACGAGAAAGTGTCGGAATAGCCGACAAAAGGCTTGCCCACACGCGAGAAAAGCAGACGTAACAATGGCTGGATATCGGTATAGGTACCCACCGTTGAGCGGCTGTTTGAAGCCGGTTTTTTCTGGTCGATAACGATAGTCACCGGCATATTGTTGATACGTTCCACCTTGGGGCGACCATATTTCGGCAGGTATTGCTGCACAAAAGAAGGGAAAGTCTCATTCAACTCACGACGGCTCTCCGCAGCAATGGTATCTAGGCACAATGAAGATTTTCCCGAGCCAGACACCCCCGTGAAAACGGTAATCACACCCTTGGGAATCTTCAAGGAAACTTCTTTCAAATTGTTCTCCGTAGCACGGACAACCTCAATATAATCGGAATGGAAAGACATGATTATTTTTAATGTGCTAATTAATTTTAAAGGGGAGTTTCGCACTTCGTGCTCAAGGGGAGTGATGCTTCGCATCTGGGGAGTCTCGTGCTACGCACTCGAGGGGAGATTTTTTGGATTTTTGATTATGGATTTTGAATTTTGAATTATATTTACGTCACTACCCCGCCCTTCGGGCACCCCTTCTAATAGAAGGGGAACTTGAACTTTGAATTTTGAATTCCAACAATTAACTATTAACTATCAACTACTAACCTCTAACCACTGACCACTAACTCCTGACCACTAACTCCTAATCACGTGGTCAGCTTCACCTGGGTATGTGCCTCAACCACATTGATGGCATAATCGCCCAGTTTCTCGCTGTCGCCGATGATATCCATATAGTTCACACCTGTCTGATAGTCATATTTCCTTTCATTGATATCCACAACATTGTTCTCTTTCAGCTGGGTACGGTATATATTGATTTCATTTTCGATATTCAAGGACTCATGCGGATCCACCAGATTGTCCGTATCGGCCAGCACTTTTTCCATTTGTGTCAAGGCCTGGTCACAAAGTCCCCAGATATGACGGATATGTCCGAGTTGATCTTCAGTAAACCGTTCTTTAGCTTTGAATTTTCTGTTGATGACACGGCTCATATTGTAGCAGCTGTCACAGATACTCTCAATTTCGGAAATCTCACGCAGCATGCAGCGTAATTGTGTCTTACTATCGCCGCTCAATTTTCCCTCCGCCACACGGTTCAGGTAATTGGCGATTTCCACCTCCATATTATCGCTGATACCCTCATATTTTTCTATACGGGCAAACAATTTGGAGAACTCGTCGCCATTTTCCAGTTTCAGCAATTCGGGCACGAAACCAAACATACGGTGGGCACGCATGGCAAAATGGTTGATTTCCTTACGGGCTTCCAGCAATGACAGCTCGGCGGTGGAAAGCAAACCGCCCGAGATAAAGCGCAGGCGCATATCCTCGTCTTCTTCACCGCCTTTGATAACCTTACAGACAAATTTCTCAAGAAGAGGGATAAACCACACCAATATCAGCACATTACATACATTGAAAGCGGTATGGAAAGCACACAGGGCATAATTGATACGCTCTGCGGCATTCGGATCTTGCGACACATCCGCTTTGGTATCATAGCCCACTATGGAACAGACCAAAGAGATGAACGGACGGAAGACCAGCAGCACCCAGCATACACCAAACATGTTGAAAGTCAGGTGCGAGAGGGCAGCACGACGGGCGGATGGACTGGCTTTCAACGCCACAATGTTGGAGGTAACGGTCGTACCGATATTTTCGCCAAGCACCAAAGCAATGCCCTGATAAATATCGGCCACCCCCGTAGAGCAGAGAATCATGGTGATGGCCATGATAGCCACGGACGACTGCACACAGACCGTCAGCACACCACCAATCAACATAAAAATAAGGTAGGAAAGAAAACCTAATTTAGCCGTTGAAGTAAAGAAGCTCATTACAAACTCATTATGCGGCAAGTCCATGGCAATGGCATTCTCTCGTAAGGTGGCGATACCCAGAAACAAGAACGAGAAGCCGAAAACAAACTCACCAAACGACTTGGCACCGGTACTCTTCATGTACGACATGGCCAAGCCCAAAGCGAACAAGGGGAAAACCAGGGCCGACATGGGAATACTGAAGCCGAAAAGGGCTATAATCCATGCCGTTACAGTGGTGCCGATGTTGGCTCCCATGATGACCGAGATAGCCTGGGACAAAGTCAACAGCCCCGCATTGACAAAGCTCACCGTCATCACTGTGGTGGCTGTGGATGACTGTACCGCCGTGGTGACAAGCGCACCAGTAAAAATTCCTGTTACACGATTGGTGGTCATAGTGCCGAGAACCTTTCGCAAGCCGCCACCAGTCAGCTTTTGCAATGCCTCGCTCATCATCTTCATGCCAAACATCAGCAGAGCCAGGCAGCCTAAAAGTTTCAAAAAAGTGAATAAGGTCATATCGACTTATATTGATTGGGCATAAACATCTTGCAAACAGACTCCCCCTCCCACAAAAAAAAACTCACGTATGAAGGTGCAAAAATAAGAATTTTTCACAGACATCCAACAAAAAAAACAAACAGATGTCGATAAAAAAACATTCTGTAAAACTGATGTTGTAGATATTGATTTTTTTTGTATTTTTGCAGCTGCTTTTTTGAAGCGGGTCCCATAGCTCAGTTGGTTAGAGCAGCTGACTCATAATCAGCGGGTCCTTGGTTCGAGCCCGAGTGGGACCACACAAAAAAAACGCCTTTATAGGCGTTTTTTTTTAATTTTTCACACAATACTTATATTGCTTATCCAGGTTGGCACGTTCCCGATTAATCTTGTATAATTGGTTTTCTAATTGGGTGGAATCAATGCCACCCTGCTCAAAACGCAGGTTCCATGCTTCCTCAGATTGTTCGTAATATGTCATTATGTCATTATAATACTGACATTTTTCCTTCTTGCATGACATAAGTCCTGCAACTATCAGTACTGACGCAACAATTATAGTTAGTTTTTTCATTTTACAATATCATAAATTCAAATTGCAAATTTACATAAAATCCTCGAATTACACACAAACAAATAATTTTTTTGTAGGGACGCACCGCGTGCGTCCGAAAAAACATAGATTCCATAATAAAAAAAAAATCAAGTGTCACATAAGGCGTTGAATCAATCCAAAATTTTATTAATTTTGCATTTTAAAAAAAAGAAAAAACGACCCCCAATAACAAACCGTACGCATTTATGAGGAAATATATACTGTTTGCACTTTTTCTGATTTCATTTTTTTTCGTAGGATACTCCCAAAAGCTTGTCACCATTGAGGAATGCCAGCAATGGGCCGTCGCACAATCCTCCGCCAACGTGCAAAAAGAGCTGAACGGCAAGCTGCTCAAGGTGAAATTGGCCAATGCGGCATCTCACATTTATCCCAAGTTAGAAATCAACGGCGAGGCCGCTTTCCACTCTGACGTGCCTCAACTCCACCCTTACGTGAATGGCGTTGACACCTTCGGGCGCTTTCAAGCTTTCATCGGGCTGGATTTCGAACAAGTTCTTTTTGAAGGCGGAAAGCTCTATTACGGAAGAAGATACGAGAAATTAGCCAATCAGGCCGAAATATACAAGGTGGAAATTTCCATCAATGAGATGAAAGAGAAGATTATCACTATCTATCTAAATTTGCTGATTTTAGACAAACACTTGAACATCCTCAACAATGCCGAGAATCTGCTGCAGAATCAACTCAATCAGCTGAAGAGTCTGCAAGCCAACGGTATCATTCCAGCCAGTGCTGTTTCCCAACTGGAAGTGGAAATTCTGAAAGTCGGCCAAAACAAGGGTGAACTGCAAGCAAAAAAGGAATCCCTCATTTCCTCCCTGTCGATTCTTACCGGCCAGGACCTTTCCAAAGCTGAATTTGCAGTGCCAGAGGTACCCTCTGTTGACATCAACTCGCCATCCGACCGATTGGAGTACAAGATTTTCGATAATGGCAAGCAAACACTGGAATTCCAACGCAAAATGCACTTGGCCAACAGCCTTCCAAAGATTACCATCTTTGCCACAGGCGGTTATGGTCGCCCTTATTACAATTACGACATTCTCAACCCTCACTACCGCTGGTATTATGCCGCAGGTGTACGCCTGAATATTCCCATCATTGATTGGGCCAAAACCTCTGGCGTGGCCAATGTCATGGATCTGCAACGGGCTATCTTGTCCAGTCAGGAAAATGATTTCATCAAAGGCAACAACATCGCCATCCAGGAAAAAAGATTTGAGATTCAACGTATTGAGGACATGCTGACCTTGGACAAACAGATTACCGAAAAACAGAAGGAAATCACCAATGCGTTCTCCATCCAGCTGATGAACGGCACCATCACCGCCTACGATTATATCAAACAGCAAAACGATGAGACACAATCACTGCTCGACCAAGAAGTGCATTCCATCCAGCTGCTGAAAGCCAAGTATGAATTGCTGGCACTGACAGGAAGACTGTAATCAGGGATTTACAATTCATAATTCATAATTCATAATTCACAATTTAGAATTCAAAAGTTATAGATTGTGCATTGTGCATTGTACATCGTGCATTATTCCTCGTAGATCAGCGTTTCGGTTTTGCAGGCATAACCGCACCAGATGCCAGTTACGTTTTCACCCTTGATATTGGAAATGGTAGGAGTGGGATTGGTGAAGGGGTTCTGTCCCAAGGCTGCGTTGTTCCCTCCCGTACTCCAAAACTGATAACTGGCATAATCTATCAAGCCATACTTCACATATACCGTATCTCCCGGACGATAAGTCATACGGAAATATTCATTTTTTTCCTCATCTGTCATTTCAGGCATCAGAAAAGCGGATGGATTAGCCCGAAGGACCTCAAAATTAAAGCTCAAGCCACTGAAAGTAGCGTCATCGCAGGCCACTGGCAAAGTGGAAATCCATAGGCGGTCGTGCAAACGTTTGCCATGGACCTTCACAAAGAACTGATAATAGTTGGTTTCCATGGGGTCATCGGTCAGCAAGAGACGTATGGTTTTCATAGTATCATTCAGCAATTCCATACTCTGGTCAAAACCAATGGAGTCCAGATCAAAGGTATGCAAGATACTCGTCGTAGAGGTATAGGTTTGCCCCTTCCACTCTATTTTCAGGTCATAGCGGGTATTCTCCTTTCCCCTGATATTTCCCATGTACGCGAACATGTAAGGCGAATCGGCAGAAGGCAAAAACGACAATTGTTCGCTTTCTCCATCAGAGGAGGTCAGTGTCACCACCGCATCCATCACCAAGACATTATTGACAATATAATTCATGTCTATGTGTTGGAAAAAAGGGACACTCCTGCTCAGCATCACCATGGCGGGCTTACCATTTTCGATATACCCTTCCACCACCAGTTTGGACTGATAATCGGGCAAATCGACCTCAATTTCCGACTGGCAGGCCGAAAAAACCAAGAGCAGCAATGCGCACATCGAAAATATCCAAAGTATCTGTTTCATTTACTTGATTTTAAAATTCCAGGTTATGGACGGCATGATAGGCACCAGACTCATCTGATAGGCCTTTGTCTCCACCTCAAAAGTGCCTTGTGACACATCCACATTCGTATTCGTCTCATAGAAAATAAAGAATGGATTCTTTCTATTATACAAATTATATATGGAGAAATTCAGGCTTGTTTCAAAATGTTTCCGCTTGGCAATCTGCCAATCCACAGAAATATCCAAACGATGATAAGGAGCCATACGGTATTCGTTACGCTTGCTGTATTCCTGCACCATGCTGCCATTGAACAGGTAAAAGCCCAGAGGCACCGTCATGGCATTGCCTGTAGCATAGACCCATATCAATGATGCGGTCAACTTGTTGCGGAGAATCTCGTACGACAAGTTGATGCTCACATCATGGCGGCGGTCGTACTTGGCATAGAACGGTTCCCCATTGTTCAACTCGGCAAAACTGCGTTTGGTATAGGACAAGGTATAGCCGATAAAACCGGTGAGACGGCCTTTGCTCTTACGAAAAAAGAATTCGACACCAGTAGAATATCCATCGCCGTAGGTGTACATCTGGTCAGGATTCATCATCAGCGCACTGAAAGACAAGCCATCCTTGTATTCCGCCAGATTATACATCTTTTTATAATAGCCATCGATATATGCCTCGAACATATTCTTGTAGAAATTCTGATAGACACCCAACGAAAGCTGCACACAGGTCTGTGGCTTCAGCAATTCGGTAGAAGGCATCCAGACATCCACCGGCAGGGAGATGGTGGACATGGGAATTTGGTGCAGATACTGATAATTCAGTGTGGCAGAAGCCTTTATTGAAGTATATTTCGCCACTTGGAAACGCATATTCAGACGAGGTTCCACCCTATTGTACTGTTTGATGATTTCTCCCGGTTTATACACGATGGAATCCACAATCATGTCGCGGTCGTCTATGATATACCTTGTAAAAGCGCCAACATGCTCGAAATGGGAATAGCGCAAGCCCACATTCACTTTCAGCCATTTGGCTATATCCCATTCATCGGAAGCATAGATTCCCAATTCATGGGCATAATAAGGCGCACTTACGGGCAACGACAGATTGGTCTGTTCTCCAGCCTTCACATCATACTCATTGGGACGCATCAGGTGAAAAATATAATGCACTCCAAAACGAAGATTGTGTTTGGGATTGGGAAGATAGGTCAACTCACTTTTCAAGGCGCATTCCTCCACCGTGGACATCAATTTAAACTGATAAACATCCATAGCCATGGCCGTAGAGAAATCGTAATGACTGAAGGTGAAGCTGGTGTTCAGGAACAGACGTGGAGAGATGATGTAGTTCCAGCGTGCGCTTGCCATGGCATTAGCCCAGATAAAGTTGATTTGAGTAGCCCCTGACTTTGACTTATAGCCATAGCGATCGCGGCCATAATAAGCGCCGAAATACAAGCGGTGCTTGTCGTTGATGATAATATTGAACTTGGCGTTCAAGTCGTAGAAATAGAACTTTACGCCCTTCAGTTGGTGCTTTTTCGACAAGAAAGGCTGAATTAGCAAATCCACGTATGTGCGGCGTCCGGAGAGGATAAATGAACATTTGTCCTTTTTGATGGGTCCTTGCAGGGTGAACTTGGAGAAGAGCAGTCCGACACTGCCGTCGAACTCATATTTTTTCAGGTTACCTTCTTTTTGCGTAACATCGATGATGGAAGACAGGCGACCACCGTAATAGGCGGGCATACCGGATTTATAGACTTCCACATTACGCACGGCATCGGTATTGAAGACCGAAAAGAAACCGAACAGATGGCTGGCATTATAGATTGTTGCCTCATCGAGGAGCACCAGGTTCTGGTCGGCGCCGCCGCCACGCACATACAAACCGCTGTTACCCTCGCTGCCTGACGAGAATCCGGGCATCAGCTGCACGGTCTTGATCACATCCGCTTCCCCCAGAAACGCCGGCATCTTCTTGATGGTTTCCACCTTGAGGTCCATTTTGCCGACATCCACACTTGTCACGTTGTGATCCTCGCTTTGACCAGTAACCACCACTTCGTCGGTCATGATAGCCTCCGGTTCGAGTGCAAAGTTCAAGCTGGTGTTATGATTCAGTTCAATTCGCTGTTCCACAGTCTTATAGCCCATGAAAGAGACTTTCAGCGAATAGGAGCCCGGGTAAACCGAGACAGAATAAAAACCCGCACGGTTGCTCACACAACCCTGCGGATTAGGATTCGGGGTTGAATCTGTCAAAATAACATACACCCCCATCATCTGCTCACCGCTGTTCGCATCTGTAACCACTCCTGAAAGAGTAATTTTCTGAGCAAAGACAAATTGCAGCAGTATGCAGAAAAAAGCCAACAGAAAGGACTTCTTCAATTTACTCTCTTACCTTCAAAATGAATCCGGTACCATGGACATTGCAAATCTCCACCTTCGGTTCAAAACCAGGCAGATATTTGTCGTGGCGGCCACCATTAGGATTCAGGTGTTCTTTCTTAACGGGCTCTATATTAATATATGAACGCAACTTCGTCAGGAACACGTCCATACTACGACCTACCGAATAATCCTCGTCGCCCCAAACCTCTTTCAGAATCACCTCACGTGGCAGCAGCTTGTTCTGATGCTCGCACAACAATTTCAACAGTTCAGCTTCCTTACGGGTCAGCGTACGGGTTTTCTTGGGATGAATCAACTGCATAGCGCTGTAGTTGAACTCAAAATCACCGAATTTGTAGATTTTCTCCTCATACAAAGGATCCACATCATTTTTGAAACGGCGGGTACGACGCAAAATAGCCTCGATACGGAGAGCCAACTCTTCCGTGCTGAAAGGTTTGGTCATGTAATCGTCACAACCCATTTTGAAACCTTTGATACGATCTTCCTTGCTGGTTTTGGCTGTCAGGAAAATAACAGGCACATCCGAATCTAATTTTCTGATTTCCTGCAAAACAGCATAGCCGTCTCTGTCGGGCATCATAACATCCAGAATGCAGATGTCGAACAAGCCTCTGTTGAATGCCTTGCAAGCGGAAGTACCATCACTGTACTCTGCAACTTCATAGTCAAGCATTTCAAAGTAATCTCTTAATACATAGCGAAGATTCTGACTATCTTCGACTAACATAATTTTGCCTTTCTTCATTTTGTAAATTTTTATATTTTAAACTTATTTTTATACTATATCAATTTCTAACAAGCTTACAATCAGTTAATTAAATCTGAACTTGTCGCTTAGCAAATATAAATAAAATATTTAAACTAAACTACATTTTTTTGAAAAAAAACACGCAAAAAACAACAAGATGCTGATTATCAGAAACTTAAAAATCAAAAACTTTTCATCAGGGATTGCCAAACACTCTCCGCAGTCGTGTCCCAAGAGTATTTTTTCTTACGCAACCAGGCATTTTTTATAAGTTGGAAACGTAGATTTTCGTCCTGAATTTTGACCATTGCGTTAGCGATGGAATTCACATCAAAAGGGTCAACCAGAAGAGCCGCATCACCAGCCACCTCAGGCATAGAGGTGACATTTGAAGTGATAACAGGGACTTTGCAGCGGAAAGCCTCTACAATAGGAATGCCAAAACCCTCGAAATAAGATACATACACCGACGCATACGAGGCGGCAGTCACCTTATGCAGTTCCTCAGCACACAAATGCCCTAAAAAAACGACATCACCTTTGAAAGTCATGCTTTCATACGCCTGCTTGATTTCGTCGGTCCACCAGCGTTTTTCGCCGACAATGAGCAACTTGACTTCCTCAGAACCACGTTGGCGGAACAAATCGTATGCCGGGAACAGGCGTGCCAAGTTTTTGCGCGGATGAAGTGAGCCAACAAACATGAAGTAAGGTTTACCCTGTGCATACTGTTCACGCACCTTTGTTTTTTCAGTTTCTTCGATAGGCTCAAAGATCTCATTGGCACCATTATAGGCCACATCTATCTTGTCAGGCTCGATCTGATAACAATCACAAATATCTTTTTTTGAGAACTCAGACACTGTTATGATTCGCCGCGCTTTCCGGGCATACTGAGGGAAATACTTCTTGTAGTGCCACAAATCAATGGCAGGCATATCGTTGGGAAAATGCTCGAAACTCAGGTCATGGAAATGCGCCACGGAAGGCACATCGGTTTGCAGACACAGATAACCGTCGGGCGAGTAATACAAATCCGGCTTGATGCGTCTCAAGGCACGGGCCACCGAAAGCTCAAAATACCAGATATAGAGAAAAGGATGTCGCGCCTGAGGAAAGAGCACAACAGGTTTCACATTGGGCGCGAAAATATATTTGGGATCCGGTTTTCTATCAAAGAGGAAGTAAAACTCCACCTCCGGATGAGCCAATACCATGCGGCGCAAGGTCTCGTACATCACCCACCCTATGCCCTCCAGTTTGTTGGGCAACAGCAACCGTGTGTTAACTGCTATTCTCAAAATCCGAATAATTTTTGCAAAATTAAGCATTTTTTCCGAGATGGAACGATTTTTATGAATTCATAATTCAAATTATTAGGTTACAGGTTACAGGTTACAGGTTACAGTGATCAGTGATCAGGGGTCAGGGGATAGTTATAGTTATAGTTTCAGTTTTCAGTTTTCAGTTTCCAGTTTTCAGTTTCCAGTTTTCAGTTTCCAGTTTCATTTGCTAATTTGCTCATTAACCAATTTGCTAATTATTTTTTGTATCTTTGCAGTTTATATTTTTGAATACACTCAATGATTGAAAAACAAGACAGACAACATTTTCTGGCCAAGACCTTCGCAGGCTTGGAGGAGGTGTTATTGCAGGAATTGGAGGAACTTGGTGCGCGCAACTGCCAGCAGCACAGTCGCTCGGTGACCTTTGAGGGCAACATAGACCTGTTATACAAGGCCAACTATTTCTGCCGCACAGCCCTGCGCATACTATGGGAAATGGACAGTTTCACTTTTCGCGACAACAACCAGTTTTACGATGCCATCTACAAATTCCCGGCAGAGAAATACCTGTCGAAAGACGGCACCTTGGCAGTCAGCGCGTCACTTACAGAAAGTGACTTTAAGACTCCCCTATTCCCTTCGGTACTGGCCAAGGATGCCATTTGCGACCGCTTCCGCAGCATGTACGACGAGCGTCCTTCCGTTGACAAAGAAGGACCTGATGTACAGTTCCATCTGCATATCTATCGCAACACCTGCACCTTGTACCTGGACAGTTCGGGCGAATCGCTGCACAAGCGCGGTTACAAAGCCGCAGGACATCCCGCACAAATCAACGAAGTGCTGGCAGCTGCCATGATCAAACTCAGCGGCTGGCATGGCGAATGTGATTTCATCGACAACATGTGCGGTGGCGGCACCCTGCTGATAGAAGCCGCCATGCAGGCCCTGAATATTCCCGCCGGCTACTACAGACATCACTGGGGTTTTCATCAGTGGAAGAACTTCGACCGCCGACTGTGGAACAGAATCACCGACAGTGCAGAGATAAAAGAAGATGTCAAAATCAACTTTTACGGCTACGACATATCAGGAAGATACCTCGGCATGGCCAAAGCCAATGTGGAGGAGGCAGAATTGCAGGACTTCATTTTTTTGGAAAAATCGGACATGGCATACACCCATCCTGAGCGGAAACCCGCCTTGCTGATGATTAATCCTCCTTACGGAGAACGTCTGGAAGTGGAGAACATCAAAGAGTTGTACAAGAAAATCGGCGACACCTGGAAACAGAATTTTGCCGGTTGCACAGCCTTTATCATCAGCTCGGACATGGAAGCCCTGAAAAACATCGGACTGCGCCCCTCGCGCCGCTTCACCCTGTATAACGGCCCGTTGGAGTGCAAGATGCTGAGATTTGACTTGTACACAGGGAAGAAAGGGGTCAGTGATCAGGGGTCAGGGGTCAGTGATTAGGTTTTAGGGGTTAGGTTTTAGGGGTTAGAAATTAAGAATTCAAAATTCAAAATTCAAAGTTCAAAGTTCAAAATTCAAGTAATCAGAACACATATTCATCAACACGAAGTCATCAACATGAAATAACCAACATGAAATAACCAACAGCGAAGCTCACCAACACGAAGTAACCAACATTTAATCAATCTACATTTGCTAATTTGCTCATTAAAACAACTTTCAACTTTCAGTTTTCAGTTTTCAACTTTAAAATATTATGATCTGCAAAATCGTCAACAAATCGAATAACGCCACACCGGCATACGCCACAGCACAGAGTGCCGGTATGGACCTGCGAGCCAATTTAGAGGCTCCCATTGTACTGAAACCCATGGAACGCACGATGATTCCGACAGGCTTGTTCATTGAGTTACCGGTCGGCTACGAGGCCCAAGTAAGACCCCGCAGCGGTCTGGCCGCCAAACACGGTATCACCGTTTTGAACACACCGGGCACCATCGATGCCGACTATCGTGGAGAAATCAAGGTCATCCTTGTCAACTTGTCCACCGAGGCTTTCGAAATACAACATGGTGAGCGCATCGCCCAGATGGTCATCGCCAAGCACGAGACCGTGCAGTGGGAAGAAGTGGACACCCTGTCCGAAACCGAACGCGGTGCCGGCGGATTTGGAAGTAGCGGAGTGAAATAACAGGGGCCTGTAATCAGGGGTCAGGGGTCAGTGATTAGGGATTAGAAATTAAGAATTAAGAATTAAGAATTAAGAATTCAAAATTCATTTGCGGTGGAACCGCAGACCACACATAGGGAAACAAAAATAAAAACGAGATGGTAAAAATTGCGGTAAAACCGTGAGCCATTATTAATTGTTAATTATCAATTGATATGATGACAAGCAAAAAAATTCTTCCAATACTATTATTGATGCTTTCTTTGTTAATGATTCTTCCGTCCGTATCGGCACAGAAAAAGCAGAAAAAAAGCAAAGAGAAAAGCAAAACGACGGTTATTTCTGACGAGACCCGCAAGCAATCAGCCCTGTTCGCCGACGCGTTGCGCGAGTTCTATGCCGGCAATTATGAGACGGCTGAAAACACCTTCCGTCAAGTTTTGGCCAAGAACGAGAAAAACGACGCCGTCTATTACATGTTAGCCCGCATCCGCAAAGAAGGAAAGAACTATAGCGGTGCCGAATATTATCTGAAAGAGGCACTGAAACTGGACAAAACCAATGTCTGGTACAAAGTGGAGCTGGCCGAAATCTATGACTTGATGGAGGATTACAAAAGTTCCACCAAATTATGGGAGGAAATCTGCAAACTCAAGCCCGAAAACGAATACTACCTTTTCACCCTGTCCGAAGACTACATCAATCTGGAAGAGTATTCCAAGGTGATTGAGGTTTATAACAAACTCGAAGTTTTGGAAGGCTATAACGATGAGATTACCAGTGCAAAAGTCGCCATCTGGCTGTATCTCAATGACATAAAAAATGCCGTAGGCGAATACGACAAACTCATCAAGGAATTTCCGTCCGAACCGCGGTATTATGTGTTAGCCGGCAACATTTACCAGTCCAACAACATGCCCGACAAAGCCCTGAACTATTATAAGGAGGCCTTGAAAATCGACCCTGACAACACCATGGCCAACATGGCCATGGCGGACTATTATATGGGGCAAGGGGACGAGAAAGCCGCCTACAACGCTCTGTTAAAGTCATTTGCCGATCAACATATCCCCATTGACAACAAAATGCCTTTCCTGAAGAAATATTTCACCAAAGCCGCGAAAAATCCCACAGCCGAAAGTGTTAACCAAGCCATGCAGCTGTCACAAAACATCTCGAAGGCTCACCCTGAGCGCGTGGAAGGTTGGGCCACCATGGCCAGTCTTTGCCTGATAGAAAAAAAATACGGCCAAGCACGTGATTTCTTTGAGCAGGCCCTTGCCATCGACCAGTCCTCTTACAGTTTATGGGAAGACTATTTTTATTGCATGTCAAAGCAGGAAGACTATAAAAGCATGATTGACAAAGGCGAAAAAGTTTTAGAGCTTTTCCCCACCAATGCCGCCATGCTATACAATATCGCCCATGCCTATTATGCCGAAAAGAAGTATGCCAAAGCCATAGAGTTGCTGCAGCAAGCCGCTGTTTACTCATACGACAACAATCTTTTGGCCAACATATACAATACGCTGGGCGACTGCCACAAAGAACTGGGCCACAATGAAGAAGCCGTCAAAAACTGGAAACTTGCGCAGCAGAAAGGAATTGATACGGAAGAAAAAATCAAGAAAGTTGATAATTAATAGTGGTCAGATTTCAGGGGTCAGGGGTCAGGGGTCAGTAGAAGGCAGGAAAATTAACAATTAACAATTAAGAATTCAAAATTCAACACTAACACCTAATCACTGACCACTGACCACTGTAACCTATAGCCAACAACTGTCAATTTTCAACTGTCAACTTTTTTTGTATCTTTGCAATTTGTACAAAAACAGAACAACTAATATTAACCATTTATCAATCAATAAAATAGACATGAAAAAACTTTTCTTTTTCGCACTGATGGTTATCGCTTTTATCTTCAGCGGATGCCAAAACAAAAACAATGACAACACTGCTGAAGAAAGCAACCTCCCCGCTTCAGACGTATATTTCACCGAGAACATTACTCCTGAAGGAGTGATGCAACTTTTTGAATATGTGAAAGAAAACGTGAAAGGCAATGTAGGTATCAAAGTGCATTTCGGTGAAGACGGCAACACTTATTTTGTGCCAGCTTCCATGGTGGAGCCCTTGTGCAAAGCATTGGATGCCACACTGATAGAGACTAACGTAGCCTACAAAGGCCGTCGTACACAGACCGACACTCATATTGAATTGGCCCATGACCATGGTTTCACTTTCGCCCCCATCGACATCTTGGATGAAGGTGGCGAGCTGGAAGTTCCCATTGAAGGCGGCAAACAGTTCAAGACCGCATATCTCGGCAAGAACATCGACAAGTACGAGACCATCATTTACTTCACCCATTTCAAAGGCCATGGTCGCTCAGGTTTTGGCGGATGCATCAAGAACGCATCCATGGGCATGGCTACTCCCAAAGGCAAAAAAATCATGCACAGCAGCGATTATCCGGAAGTGGTTCCCGGCAACTGCACCTATTGCAATGCCTGCACCTACGACTGCCCTGTGGATGCCATCACCATCACCGACAATGGTCCCGTAATCGACCGCGAGAAATGTATCGGTTGCGGCAAATGCATCTCCACATGCCCTCACGGAGCCATCCAGCCAGCATCCGACTCACTGCAAACCCAGCGTTTCTTGGAAGGTTTGGTGGAATATGCCAAGGCTGCCACCCAAAACCGCAACAACATTTATTTCAATGTGGTCATAAACCTGTCGCCCACCTGCGACTGTGGTGGGCATCCTGAAGAACCATTCTGCGGCAATATCGGCATTTTGGCTTCTACCGACATCGTAGCCATCGAAGCTGCTGCCCATGACTTGGTAGATAAAGCCACCGACAGCGATGACGCTTTCCTGAAAGTGAATTCTGTCAGCGGTAAACATCAAATTGAATATGCTGAAAAATTAGGCATGGGTAACAAAAAATACAATCTTATCAACATCGACAAAAAATAATCATGGAGAACGTAAAATGTCTCATCATAGGCTCTGGTCCTGCCGGTTATACAGCAGGAATCTATGCCTCTCGCGCCGGTTTGAAGCCTGTCATCATTGAGGGTATGCAACCTGGCGGCCAGCTGACCATCACCAGTGAAGTGGAGAATTTTCCAGGCTATCCCAAAGGACAATCCGGCCCGAACATCATGGATGATATCCGCCAACAAAGCATAAATGCCGGCAGCGACATCCGCCAAGGATTAGTTACCAAGGTCGATTTTTCACAGCGTCCCTTCCACTGCATAGTGGACGACGAACAAGAAATTGTCGCAGAAACCGTTATCATTGCCACAGGCGCCACCGCCCGCTGGCTTGGATTAGAGAGTGAGGAACAGTACCGTGGCTTCGGCGTGTCGGCCTGTGCCACCTGCGACGGCAACTTCTTCAGAGGCCGCACCGTGGCCGTCATCGGTGGCGGTGACACCGCCTTGGAAGAAGCCATGTACCTGTCAAATCTATGTGCCAAGGTGTACTTGGTGCATCGCCGCGACGCTTTCCGCGCCTCACAAGCCATGCAGGACAAGGTTTTCAAAAAAGAAAATATCGATATCCAATGGAACAGCATTCCCGTGGAAGTGTTAGGCGAGAAAAAAGGCTTTGTCAAGAGTGTTACTGGACTGAAACTCGCTGATACCAAAGACAAAAGCGAAAGAGTGCTACCCTTGGATGGCATTTTCGTCGCCATCGGCGTAACACCTGTGACCGAGCTGTTCAAAGGTCAAATCGACCTGGATGCCCAAGGCTATATTGTTACTGACAAAGGTGGTCGCACCAACGTGCCCGGTGTCTTTGCCGCCGGTGATGTGCAAGACCCCAACTACCGCCAAGCCATTACCGCTGCTGCATCCGGCTGTATCGCCGCCGTGGAAGCCGAACGCTTTCTGAATCAAAACTAAATCTTCTGCCCACCACTTTTGCCTTTTCCATGAGAGGCCAAAAACTCTTTGTACAAAAAATGTATATCTATGGCTAAAAAACAACAAATAGAAGAACTCACTAACAAAGAATATGAATACGGCTTTGTCTCCGACATTGATGTGGAAGAATTTCCCAAAGGGCTGAACGAAGACATTGTCCGTATGATTTCCAAAAGAAAAAACGAACCTGACTGGCTGTTGGAATTCCGCCTCAAGGCCTTCCGCCACTGGCAAACCTTGAAAGAACCCGATTGGGGACATTTGTCTTTCAAAAGACCTAATTATCAGGATATCATTTATTTAGCCATTCCCAAAAAGAAGAAAGAACTAAACAGCATGGATGAAGTGGATCCTGAGCTGGTGAAGACTTTCAACAAATTAGGTATTTCCTTGGAAGAACAGAAAAAACTGTCGGGTGTAGCCGTGGATGCTGTCATCGACTCGGTTTCTGTAAAGACTACTTTCTCGGAGACTCTTGAAAAAGAGGGCATCCTGTTCTGTTCTTTCGGTGAGGCCATTCAGAAATACCCTGATTTGGTCAAGAAATACTTGGGTTCCGTGGTGCCGGCCACCGACAACTTTTATGCGGCCCTCAACTCAGCAGTCTTCAGCGAAGGCTCCTTCTGTTACATTCCCAAAGGTGTGCGTTGTCCTATCGAACTATCCACCTATTTCCGTATCAATGCGGCCAACACAGGGCAGTTTGAGCGTACCCTACTCATCGCCGATGAAGGCGCATACGTCAGCTATATGGAAGGTTGCACCGCTCCGCAACGTGATGAAAACCAATTGCATGCCGCAGTGGTGGAATTGATTGCCATGAAAGATGCAGAAATCAAATATTCAACTGTCCAGAACTGGTATCCTGGCGACAAAGACGGCAACGGAGGCATATATAATCTGGTAACCAAGAGAGGTCTGTGCGAAGAAAACGCCAAAATTTCGTGGACACAAGTGGAGACTGGTTCCGCCATCACCTGGAAATATCCGGGTTGCGTGCTGCGCGGTGACAACTCAGTAGGCGAGTTTTACTCTGTGGCCGTCACCAACAACTACCAACAGGCCGACACAGGCACCAAGATGATACACATAGGCAAGAACACACGTAGTCTGGTCGTCTCAAAGGGCATTTCCGCCGGCAAAAGTCAGAACAGCTACCGCGGACTTGTTAAAGTGAACAAAAAGGCCGAAAACAGCCGCAACTTCTCGCAATGCGACTCGCTGCTGATGGGCGACCAATGCGGCGCACACACCTGGCCCTACATTGAATGCCACAACCAGTCGTCGGTAATGGAACACGAGGCCACCACCTCCAAAATATCCGACGACCAGCTGTTTTATTGCCAGCAGCGAGGCATCGACAAAGAAAGTGCCATCAGCCTGATTATCAACGGTTATGCCAAAGACGTGCTCAAGAAGCTACCCATGGAGTTTGCTGTCGAGGCACAGAAACTGCTGAGTATAAGCTTGGAGGGAAGCATCGGATAGACGGTAATACGGGAAGACGAGGAGACGTGCACTACGTGCACTCGGGTAGACGGATAAACGGATAAACGACACATCGTCTCCCCGAGCGAACAAAGTGAGCGACTTACCGAACGAACGCAGTGAGTGTCTCCTCGAGCGAGCGAGGCGAGCGACTTAACGAACAAGACAATTCAACAAATAAAAAAAAATCTACAATGAAAAAAGTAATCCACACTGACAACGCACCCAAGGCTGTGGGTCCATACAGCCAAGCTATCGAAGCTAACGGAATGTTATTCATTTCCGGTCAGATTCCCGTTGATCCGGCCACAGGAAAAATGCCCGAAGGCATTGAGGCTCAGACCGAACAAGTGATGAAGAACATCGAAGCCATCCTGAAAGAAGCAGGTTACACTTTCGACAATGTCATCAAATCAACTTGCTTGTTGAGCGACATCGCCTATTTCAAACCCATGAACGAGGTGTATGCCAAATATTATACCGTGAATCCGCCGGCAAGAGCCGCTTTCGCCGTGAAAGACCTGCCCCTTGGCGCATTGGTAGAAATCGAGACTATCGCTGTTAAATAATTCAGGATTAGTTCTTTATAAATTTCATTTTCATTTCTGATGAACTATTTGACCGTCGAAAAACTGTCGAAGAGCATCGGAGAGAAAGAGTTATTCTCCGAGATTACCTTTGGTCTTGAGAAAGGCCAGAAGACGGCATTGATAGCCCGCAACGGCACCGGCAAAAGCACTTTGCTGAACATCATTGCGGGCTATGATGTACCCGACAGTGGCCAAGTGGTCATCAGAAATGATATTACTGTGTCCTATCTGCCCCAGATGGACCGCTTCGCCGACAATTTTTCGGTCTTGGATGCCATTTTTGACGCACAAACACCTACCATTCAAGCCATTAAAGAATACGAGGCCTGCATGGTGTTAGCAGAGACAGAGCACGAAAATGTTGAAGTGCAACAGCGCTTGCAAAAAGCCATTATGGAAATGGACCGCCTGCATGCCTGGGACTTCGAGGCCAAAGCCAAAGAAATATTGTCGCGTTTCGGCATACATGATATCTTCAAAAATATCAACGAATTGTCGGGAGGACAACGCAAGAAGGCAGCCTTAGCCAAAACCCTGATTGCCGACACCGACCTGCTGATTCTGGACGAACCCACCAACCACTTGGATGTGGAAATGATTGAATGGTTGGAGAACTATCTCAAGTCCTCCAATGTTACCCTGCTGATGGTGACCCACGACCGTTATTTCCTCGACCAAGTGTGCAATGACATCATCGAGTTGGATCACGGACAGTTGTATCATTACCGGGGCAAGTACGATTATTTTGTAGAGAAAAAGGCCGAACGCTTGGCCAATGCCGCTGCGGAAAACGAGAAATTGCGACAACTTTTCCGCAAGGAACTGGAATGGGTACACACCTCTCCACAAGCCCGTACCACCAAGGCCAGGGCCCGAATCAACGCCTTCGAGGAACTCAAAAAAGAAGTGAGCAAAGCCCCTGAGCAAAAGCAGGAAGGTTTCAAGGTCCGCACCGAACGACTGGGCAACAAAATATTAGAAATCAACAATTTAGACTTCGCTTATCCAGACAATGTTTTACTGGATGACTTCTCCTACATCTTCAAGAAAGGAGAAAAATGCGGTATTGTCGGTCCCAACGGCACTGGTAAAAGTTCCTTCCTGAAATTGATTATGGGCGAGTTGCAAGCCGACGGAGGCAAAATCACCCCTGGCTTGACCATCCAGTTCGGTTATTTCTCGCAGGACGGCCTCCCCTACTCCGGTAACAAACGCATTATCGACTTGGTGAAGGAGCAAGCGGAGGTCATCCGCATGGACAATGGCAACTACATGGGTGCCTCACAGTTCCTGAATCACTTCGGCTTTAAGTATGAGCAGCAATACACTTATTATGAAGACCTTAGCGGCGGCGAAAAACGCAAACTGCACCTGCTCATCACCCTGTTGAAGAATCCCAATTTCCTCATCTTGGACGAACCCACCAACGACTTCGACATCGACACGCTGAACTTGTTGGAGGACTTTTTGGAAAACTACACCGGCTGCATCCTGATGGTCTCGCACGACCGCTGGTTTATGAACAAGTTAGTGGACCATATTTTCGTATTTGAAGGGCACGGCAAGATCAAGGATTATTACGGCAACTACACCGAATACCGCATAGAGCGCGACAAAGAGCTGAAATTGCAGAAAAGGATTGCCAAAATCAACGCTCCCCAATCCCAACAAAATGACCTTCAAAGAACGCAAAGAATTCGAAACCTTGGAGGTTGAAATCGAACAACTGGAAAAAGAAAAGGCCGAACTCATCGAGAAGATGAACAGTGGTGCCGGCAGCTCGCAAGAGCTCACCGACTGGAGCCGTCGCTATCAAGAAGTCGAGACCTCTCTGGATGAGAAGTCCATGCGGTGGCTGGAACTATCTGAAAAAGAGTGATTTTTTCCGTTACTTTTCCCATGATGGAAAAGTAACCAAAAGATCTAGCCGACGGAAGTGCCACCGCACAAGCTCATTCCCCCCGCCCGTCGGCATAGCCAACGCACGCATCGACATGGCGAAATGCCACCCCTTACCAAAGCCCCCCCCATTTTACACCATCTCTTATAATGTAGGGACGCGATTCATCGCGTCCGCTGGACCAAAAAATCCAGTTGCTATTTTTTTACTTTCGAAAAAAAATACATATCTTTGCAGTCTAAATGGAATTGTTATGAAATTCAAGCTATTATACCGGTTTCTGTTGACAATATGTACATTTTGCCTTGCCAATATTCCGTCTATAGTCTTGGCTCAAACATACGGACAAAAAGAACTACTTGAAGAGGCTTACGAAACCAAATCAAATGACCTGTTGGCAAAGTTCTTCGACAACTGGCAAAAGGAACTGAAGGATAATGAAGCCGAAGCGCCAGACAAATGGGTGGCGGAAGCTCACAAAGTGTTTGCCGCCATCTGCAACCCTGAAAACGCATCACGCAATGGCTTAGTGATTCTAGATTCCATCCTTGTTGTACAATCTTCGTTGGATAAAATCGGTTATGTAAAAAGAAAATCTAACTATTTTCGACATGGCGAGCTTGATACAACCGCCTATGTTCCTATTGATTCCGCCATAGATTTTCGACCAAATCTTAAAAATCACACAATAGTATACTTAACAGAAGACTACAAAGACTTGCTAAAAGAATTTGTTTCGACATTCTCTATTCACGTGGTACTTGATGACATTGACAACTGGGAACTAACAGAACCAGATAATGTTTGGGAGAAAACTAGCGAAGAAGACACTTTCGATTATTTTAATTCACAATTCGATAGAGTCAATTTTTTAAGACAATATGGTGCTGATATTGGTTGTCTCCATTTTTTATCATTCTTCTACGAAATCGTTCCTTTTATCACAATTAGAGAAATCATTTTTGACCATTCGCTTAAATATGCTGTTGTGACATACGAGGAATGTATATCAGGACGTACAATTGTACTAAAAAAAAAGGAAGACAAATGGGTATTTGATCATTGTAAATCTATGTGGATAGAATAATCACACTTCATGGGTATGTCCCTAACTTATAACGATAAAAAATTCCCTCGCCACCTTTTCGCTTTCAAAAAGTTGCTATTTTTGCAAAAGAAAAGAGATTATCTATGGCAAAGATTTACGAATCAAGCTCTGAAGAAGAAGATGGCCGCACCAAACTGCTGAGTAGCCAACCAGGCTCAGAGAGCGTTTTTTTCTTTGCACTTGCCACACTCATCGGCTCTGCATTCTGTATTATTGGCTTGTACACCCTCATCTCGTGGGTGATTGACGAATGGCCTGATATACTAAGCATATTACGATTTTTTTTAATCATTTTTATTATACTTCTGTTCCTTGTGGCTTATACTTTGTACGCTTTGGATATGCTTGTCTGGCAGGTTAAGGGGGTTGAAACCGTCTCGTATGATGTAAACAGCATCGTCATACATCTCAAAAAACTCTTTGATAGAAAAACAACTATTCCTTGGAACAGTATTGTGGAAATTGAAAAACACGAGTCTCCTTGGTGGCATTTCTTTAAGAGAACACACTTGTGTGATGCCTCGCTTCTTATACACTACAAGACAATAAGTGGAAGTCTAAATACGATTAAATTCGGATTGCGGCTCAGCAAACGACAGGAGAATTGCATGATAGACAGAATTAATGAGCTACGGAATTTGTTTTCAACAAAAATGGTATGTGACGATGGTACAACTAACATTTTCACACTGACAAACTCCCACGGCCTGCGTGCGGAAATCACCAATTTCGGTGGACGTGTGGTGTCGCTGTATGTGCCTGACAAGAACGGACAATTGCGAGATATAGTTCTTGGTTTTGACAACTTGGAGGATTACCGGCCCGAGAATCACCTCTCTGACTTCGGAGCCATTATTGGCCGCTATGCCAACCGTCTCTGTAACGGACAAATAACTATTGGTGGTCGCACATACCAGCTGCCACAAAACGACGGCCAGCACTGTCTCCACGGTGGTCCCAATGGTTGGCAGTACCGTCTGTTTAGCGTTGAGGAAGTGAACGATAAGCGCTTGGTGCTGAGTCTGGTCAGCGAGGACGGCGACAACGGATTTCCGGGCAATGTATGCGCCCGCATCACCTACACGCTGACTGACGACAATGCACTGGACATTGAATATGAGGTGGTTACTGATGAACACACCGTCATTAACCTGACCAACCATAGCTACTTTAACCTCAATGGAGATGCCTCTACCGATATTCTCAACCACCTGCTAACCATCGATGCCGACCGCTATACCCCTATTGACGAGACCCTTATTCCGACAGGTGAATTGGCATCAGTAGTCGGTACACCTATGGATTTCAGGCATGCCAAGCATATTGGTTGCGACATCAACGCAGACTTCGAACAGCTACGTTACGGGCACGGCTACGACCACAATTGGGTGCTGAACACGAAGGGCGACGACACCCGTCCCTGTGCCCAACTGGAGAGTCCAGTAACAGGCATTATATTAGAAGTTTACACCACCGAGCCCGGCATGCAGGTCTATACCGGAAACTTCCTCAACGGCACTGTTGTCGGCAAAGGAGGTATAAGCTACCAGCAACGCAGCGCCATCTGTATCGAAACGCAGAAATTCCCCGATTCTCCCAACCAGCACTGGCCAGAATCCAATGCATTTCTGCATCCAGGAGAGGTTTACCACAGCCACACGAAGTTCAAGTTTGGGAAATAAGAAAAGCCTCGCAATTGCAAGGCTTTTCACGTGGCGGGATCGAGAGTTGAACTCGAGACCTCCGGGTTATGAATCCGACGCTCTAACCAACTGAGCTACCCCGCCGTTTTTGAGAGTGCAAAAATACAACTTTTTTTGATACACTCAACAAACTACTTCAAATTTTTTACTAGAAGATTAAAACATTGAACATTAACAAATTAGTTAATTAGTTAATTCGTTAATTAGCAAATCAACCTGCTCACCAGTTACAATTGGTACTTCAATTTTCAATTTTCAATTTTCAGTTTTCAACTTTCAGTCTTCAACTTGTCAAAGGTCTATCTCGTACCACTCGGTTTTGCGCTTGGCATAGCGTTCCTTGGCCCTGGCAATGGATTCCTCATCATACCTGATTCGTCCGATTTTGCGAGTGAGACTACTGATTTGCCCAGCCCTTTTATTCAGATAGCCTGTAGGTTTGGCCGGATTTCGTTTCAAAGGCGCGGGATAACAGGCAGTAATAAGGGCGGATTCGTGCAAAGTCAGTTTGTCAGCACTTTTATGAAAATAATGTTGGGCTGCGGCCTCTGCGCCATAAATGCCAGGTCCCATCTCTATCACGTTCAAATACACCTCCATGATTCTTTCCTTACTCCAGAAAGTTTCTATCAGGAAAGTAAAATAGACTTCCCCACCCTTCCGTATCCAGGAATGGCCGTCCCAAAGGAACACATTTTTGGCGGTCTGTTGCGAAATGGTGCTGGCCCCGCGTTCACGCTTGCCCTGCTTTTTCTCATTGATAGCCTTCTGTACCGCGCCCCAATCAAAGCCCTTGTGAGACAGAAAGTTATTATCTTCAGAAGCCACCGCACAATCCGCCATACAATGCGATATTTCCTCTATATCACGCCATTCTTTTTCTATGGGTAAATCATTTTTTACCTTGCGAATAATCATCAATGGGGTTACTGGAGGATTAACCCATCGGTAGGCCAAAGGCAACAAGATACTTAAAATCAGCAAAGCCAACAACACTTTGCCAAACAATATAAGTAAGCGTTTCAACGGGCCGCTAGTTCCGGCAGATTTCTTAGTTTTTTTCTTGGCCATATTTCTTCAAATTTGGAAGTGCAAAAATACGGGAAATTTGGTTAGGATGGTTAGAAAGGTTTGAAAACGGACGCGATAAATCGCGTCCCTACAATAAAAATAATACGTCCGCAAATAATTCAAGAATTTTATGTAAATTTGCACTTGGAAAATTAGTATTAATTTAATCCTATTATAGTATGAAACAACGATTCATGTCAGGCTTGCTGATTGCCGTTTTCTGCCTTTTCGCTTTCAGCATGGATGCCCAGAACTACAAAAAGGAAACTTACCAGAACGACCCGATGAACGTGATCCATTATACTTTGGACAACGGTCTGCAGGTCTTCATGTCCGTCAACAAGGATGAACCCCGTATCCAGACCCTCATTGCCGTGCGTGTGGGTAGCAAGAACGACCCCTCCGAATCCACCGGTCTGTCACACTACCTCGAACACCTGATGTTCAAGGGTACCAGCAAATTCGGCACCCTCGACTGGGCCAAGGAGCAAGTGCAGTTGAAAGAAATCGAAAGACTATACGAAGTTTATAACCACACCACCGACCCTGCCAAACGCAAAGCCATCTATCATTTGATTGACTCCGTTTCTTACGAGGCTTCCAAGTATGCCATCCCCAACGAATACGACAAGCTGATGAACGTTATCGGTTCACAGGGAACCAACGCATTCACCTCCAACGACATGACCGTATATCAGGAGAACATCCCTAGCAACGAATTGGAAAGATGGCTCATGATTGAGAGCGACCGCTTCTCAAACGCCGTATTCCGCTTGTTCCACACTGAGTTGGAGACTGTTTATGAAGAGAAAAACATGAACATGGCCAACGATAGCCGTACCGCATACGAAAAAATGAACGAGGCACTTTTCCCGCATCATCCCTACGGTACACAGACAACAATAGGCACTGTCGAACACCTGAAAAACCCCTCACTGACCAACATCAACAAACACTACAAAACCTACTATGTACCTAACAACTACTGCATCGCCATGGCTGGCGACTTCGACCCAGAACAGGCTATCAAACTGATTGACAAATATTTTGGCAAACTCCAACCGCGCTTTATCCCCGACTTCACCTACGTAAAAGAAAATCCCATCCGTGAAGTTAAGGTAGTGGATGTTTATGGACTTGAAGCTGAGAACCTGCAAATCGGTTTCCGTATCGATGCCGGTACCGGCTCACGCGACGTGTTATTGGCTGAGATGGCCGACGCCGTGTTGATGAATGGTTCTTGCGGTATCATGGATGAGAACATCAATCAGAAGCAGCTGGCCCAATATGCCTCCTCTGGTGTAAGCGACTTGAACGATTACGCTTATTTCCGCCTTGCTGGCAGACCAAAAAAAGGACAGACCCTGGAACAACTGAAAGACCTCTTGCTGCAACAAATTGACATTTTGAAATCAGGCAACTGGGATGAAGACCTTTTGACCGCCGCCATCAACAACCGCAAGCTCGGCCTGATGACCCAGCTGGAGAGCAACAACAACCGCGCCATGGCCATGGCCATGGCTTACCTCGCCCACCAAAGCTGGCAGGATGTGTTGAACGAGACTGACAACATGAGCCAAGTAACCAAGGAAGACGTGATTGACTTCGCCCGCCGTACATTCAAAAACAATAATTATGTAGTGGTTTACAAACGTCAGGGCGAGCAACGCGACGTGCAGAAAGTGGAGAAACCCGAAATCACCCCAGTGGTCATCAACCGCGATGTGGAAAGCCAATTCATGAAAGATATCAAGAAAATCAATGTCAAACCTATCGAGCCCGTCTTCGTCGATTTCAACAAAGACATGAAGAAAGGCAAAGCCAACGGCAATGAGATTCTTTATGTTCAGAATACAGAAAACGGCCGCTTCCAGCTGTACTACCGCTACAACTACGGTTCCTTGTATGACAAAAAAGCCGGCATCACCAACCAGTTCCTCGACCAGTTGGAAAGCGAGAACAGAACCCTCAGCCAAATCAACCGTGAAATGTATGACCTCGCCTGCGATTATAGCATCAGCTTCGGCGACAAATACGCCCGTGTAAACATCTCCGGTTTGAGTGAGAACATGGAGAAAGCTATCGCCATTGTGGAAGACATCTTGAATCACCCCAAGATTTCTGAAGAATCCGTACAAAATTCCATTGCAAATGTGTTAAAATCACGCGAGGACAGCAAATCACGCCAAAACACCATCTTCCAAAGAATGCTGAGTTATGCTTCTTACGGCAAGGACAACATGCGCAAATATCTGGTAACTAATGATGAAGTAAAGAAACTCAAAGCACAGGATGTCATTAACCAGATTAAGACCATGACCTCACAGCCGCAACGTATCATGTACTATGGCGACATGAGTCTCACTGACTTGCAGAAAGTAATCACCGACAAGCACAGTGTGCATCCTGCCAAGAAACCCATGAAGCAGAATCCCGATTTCGACCGTCTGCAGACCAAAGAAAACAAGGTGTATTTCGCTCACTACGACGCCAAACAGTCGCTGTGCCGACAGCTGAACACATCCATCCCCGCTAACTGGACTCTGAGTCCTCAAATTGACATGTACAACGAATATTTCGGTGGCAGCATGAACTCCATCGTGTTCCAGGAAATCCGCGAGAAACGCTCACTTGCCTACACTGCCGCCGCATACTTCGTCGAACCCAACGAAAAAGGACGTTACACCTACAACATGACACATATCGGCACCCAGAACGACAAGCTGATTGACGCCTTGGAAGCTTTCACCGATCTGTTGGACAACATGCCGGTATCCGACCTCAATTTTGACTTGGCCAAGACATCTCTGATTTCAGAATTCAGAACCAACCGTATCCGTAAGATGAGCATCATCAACTACTACCTGAACTGCGAGGAAAAAGGCCTGAAAGCCCCCACAGACAAAGCTGACTACAATGCCATCCAGAATATGACCATCAACGATGTACTCAACTTCAACAAGACCTACGTCAAAGGACAGAAACACACCGTTGTGGTTTTAGGCAATGAGAACGAAGTTGACTTCAAAGGTTTGGAAAAATACGGCAAAATCACGAAACTCAGCTTAGAAGAGATTTTCGGATACTAATCAACAATTCCCCTTCTTTTAGAAGGGGTGGCCGAAGGCCGGGGTAGTGACATAAACATCCTGGCGAAGCCATCAAATCAAAATCCCGAGGCAGTTGCTTCGGGATTTTTTTGTTTCTCGGGAATTGTCGCATCCCTCCGGGATGCCTATAGCGCGTCCACTTTCCCATCACCACACTGCGCTACGCTTGTATGGTGTTAACTGCACTGCGTGCGTACAGCCTCTCCGAGGCGAAAAATGTCACTGTCATAACGTTCAATCCACCGGTCATGGTTGGTTAATCATTTCCCTTCTCTGAACGCCCTTGGACTCACCCCCACTGCACGGCGGAAAAAAGTGCCAAAGTGACTCTGGTTCTTAAAACCGAGGCGGTCGGCAATTTCCTGCACAGAAAGTACCGTCGTAAGCAACAGCGACTTGGCCTGACGGACAAGGCAATTGGCAATGTGGTCGCCCACGGTGCTTCCTGTCACACGTTTCACCACATTGGATAAATATATGGGCGTATAATGTAGTTTATCAGCGTACCATTTGATATGATGATGTTCATGACAGTACATATCAACCAGCGAAAGAAAAAGTCCCGCCAACTCCTCTGAACGGGAAATGGGTTTCTGCAAGGAGATGCTACCCGTATAAAAATCAAAGAGAAAAGACACGAGAGAACGGATGAGTTGTATGAGGGTCGTGCGCCTGTTAGGAGAATCCATCTGCATCAAATCCTCAAACAGGTCAAGATAATGCAAACAAGTCCGCATGCTTAATTCGTCAAGCTGTGCAACGGGACGAAGATATGCCAAGTACATTTTGTCGTACGGCAGCGAAAGCGACAATTCATCAGCAATGACAGACGAAAAAGAAATCAGACGAACCTTCAAATCCTGGGTACTGCTATTATAATGCAGCACATGATCGTTAAAAATATACACAGCCGCTGGCGCTTTCAACTCTATATCAACCATGTTGAAACGCCCATTCAGAGTGCCTTGTGTGATGAAAAGTATAGCATAATTGCTGGTACGAAAATACTCCGGAGTATTTGTTTTATCATGGATTCCTGTTTCAGCCACTATGATCTCACCATTTCCCCACGATTTACGCTTTGTAATGCTTGCCGAATCATATACGACGGGCAAGTCGTCATTTTTCTTTTGAATATTCATAATTCCTTTTACTAAAATTTCCTGTTCAATTATTGAAACACAATATGTTAACAATAGAATAGTGTTATTTTTTATTCACTAATCAAATTCCACAAAGTCAAATATCATTTATTGCCGTAATCTCAATTTTCACAGAGAAAATGACAATGCAAATTTAAATATAATTACAACATAAAAAAGATAATAATAGAACAATTTTTATTATAATGACAACAGGGCTACCTCTCCAAAAAACATTACATTTGTTTTTTATTGGATTTAGATTATCAAAAAACGTAAAACATTGAGATACAAACTTTTGATAATACTTTCTTTTTTAACTTTGACTCTTCATGCGCAAGAGAGAAATGAATATTTACCTTTCGGGAAAATGGATTCATGGACAGTGCGTTACATCAAGGAATCAATCTTATTGGGAGGAAAGACACGGGCACTATACGTCATTGCCAAGACTGACACCATCCGCAAAAACGGGGCCTATCCATACGGGCGCAACGGATCACCATGGAGCACAAGTAACGCCTACGCCAAAGTTTGCGGTGTTGAGAAAGCCGCCATTTCTGTAACCCCAGAACGACGGGGAGACGGCTAAGACCACCTTACAGACTGTTACAGCTGTTGGCATCGACCTGAAAGCCTTAGCCACTGGCAGTATCTATACAGGACGGCTCCTCGATCCTGTAACGCTGGAAGGCATCAAACAGCCAATGAAGGCCATTGATATGGGCATTCCTTTCACCAAACGCCCCATCGCCTTAATACTTGATTATAAAGCTCTTATATATAATGACAGAGCCATGGTGCGAGCTACGGGTTCCACAAAAGTCACCACGGTCAAAGGAAAGGATGCCGGTGAAATCATACTTTTCCTGCAGCACCGCTGG